>JAQUOK010000011.1 GCA_028717165.1 Victivallaceae bacterium
GAGGCGTTATGCCATAAACAAATTAGAAGCCCCATAATGTTTAACGCCGTGTGCAAGTTTTTTTTCGACATTTTAGCCTCGGAGAGGAAACGCAATGGAGGGCGAGACTCTGTCGAGCCGCAAACGGTTAACGTATCTCGGCTCGTGAGGACACTCGCCTCTCACATAATTATTAGATTTTCTTGAATTTTGAGCAGGAATCTCTATGATTTATTCAAAAAAATATTTGCCAATATTTGCCATTGATGCAATTAATTAGCTTGATAACACATTGTGACACCATGTAGATAAATTCGTACATAATGAAACTGAACTATTTCAAAAACGTGTTTTTGCTGGGGTAGCTTCAGAGATGATGACAAATTTGAGTTCGTTTTGCAAAATGTAACTCCGTCTTTTTTACTGCATTAATATGTTCTACTAACAATGAAAGAAAGCTTAAAGCAGAAAACTTTACTTAAGGATGTTTGAATCAGCATAATGGACAAATTTTTTTATATACTCTTCTCAATCCAGAAACGAGGCAATAAATTTAAAAAAAATTACTTACTTATAACAGCATCTGCTTTTTGTTTTAATTCATCAAAACTGTATTTACTGATTGCCTTCCGGACTTTTGCCGCCAGCAACGGACTCATGCTGAATTTCCTCACCCCAAGGCCTGCTAAGATACATGCACTTTCAGGAGAGCCTGCGACTTCTCCACAAACAGATACTTCTTTTTATGTTACACTTGCAGCTATATACATTGCGCAATGTGATTTAGCTGTTTTCGAACAAGTTTTTTCCCTGAAGTTTTTTGCTGGCTGCTACAATTTGTTTTTGAATTTTTTTCAAATATATTTCAGGATTCTTTTTTATAGTGGCAATATAGCCTTTACAATAGACGTATATCTTTTGATCTTTATATTGATAATATAATTTTGGATTTATTTTTCCACCCATAACTGGACATTTTTTTTGCATCAACTTTATGGTTTGGTATTTTATTTCCTGACATCTTATCCTCTGGCATTTTATGTGCTCCACATCCAATTGCGCTAGATGTATGTTAAAAACCACAGTTAAACTTAAATACAACTTTTTAAAAACAAATTTATAAATCATTCAGGTTAATACCATTGAAAATATTGAATATTAAATGCTTACACAAATAAGGTTGTTTGCTTTACTCCGTTGTTATTTCCTATTTATCCAGAGCTTGCATAATATTAAGAATCTCCCACGAAGAAGTTGCCTTCAATAATCTGTTTCTTTTATTCTCATCAATCATATTTCTTGTGATCTGAGATAAGACACTAAGATATTCAGTATAATCATCCTGTGGACTTAAGATCAGGAAGATGAATTTGACATTTTTTTCATCTCCCGGTCCGAAAGCTACACCATCAGGGAATATCCCCATACAGCAAATCACACTTGAACCTCCAGGCATTGTTAAATGCGGAAACGCAGTGTCTTCTCCAACTCCGGTTGTACATTCTCGTTCACGTTCAAATACCCGTTTCAATACATCTTTTCTTTGTCCTTCAGTGATCTGGTTTGCCTGAATCAATAGTTCGACCATTTGCGAAATAGCCGATTCCTTGTCCTTGGCTTTCAGGTCGAGATTAATCAACTCGTGCCACATGACATCACGGAGCCGTATTTTTGCTGGACTCGGAGCAATCAACATCATTGCATCATGCTCCTTATTGAACACGCCATAAGGAATTGAATAATTAAACTGTGTGGTAAGCTGCCAATAGTTAGGAGCACCCATTATAACAATATCGTTATTTCTTATCTTGTTCAAAATGCCGTTCGTAATGTTGAACGCAATAAGCTCTCCACAGGAATATATTCCATAGCTCCGCGCAATCAAATCATTGAAAAGCTGACAGTTGTCAGTTTTTCCCGGATTGGTCCTGATATGCAGCAGATGAACAGGCAGTTTCAGATTGCTTGCCACTAGATGAACGAACCACAATAATTGAGTCACATTATTCCCACCGCATACAGGAATTAGAATTCTGTCTGCATCCGGTAAGCGATTCAACTTTACCACGACGACTGGGATATCATCTCTCAAAACATTAAACCAGCGCTGCATTTCCCTATAATCTTCGTCGTAGTCAATTACGACAAAATCAATTTTTGTTTCGTTAAACAGGCGTTTCAATTCTCTGGTCATATCTTTCGTGGAAACTTTGCAGAAATGAATATTTTCCTGCTGCAACAAGCTGCCGTCAATATCTTCCATTTGTTGACCAAGGACATAGATTCCGTAGGATGTTCTGTTCCCAACAAGGAAGTCGTGTTGTTTCGACCATTTGCTGAATTTTCCGTTTCTTGAGATAATCAAAATGTTTTTCAAGGCTGCATCTCCATTACACAAATCCGGCATAATTAACGGCATTAAGAATATTCTGTACTTTAATACGTCTGATACCGGACGGGACTTTGCAATCTATAACGTCTCCGGTTTTTGCTCCTATAACTGACATTCCTACCGGAGAAAGAACCGACAATTCCTGCAAATCAAAATTAGCCGGAGGAAGTACTATCTTTTTGAGCATTACCTTATTATTATTTACATCTATCAGTTCAACATGTGAGTTCAATGTGACAATATCCTCAAGCGGCTTTTCGTCGTGGATTTTTTTCGCCTCATCCAGAATATTTGAAAATTCTTCAAGCATTATATTGCTTGAATTTGAATACAGCATATTCTGAAGTACTTGATCAATTTTTTCATAATCACTTTTGCTAATAATTTTTTTACTCATTTTCTTGATCTCCTGAATTATTGTTACAGATGGAAATTTCCAGCTGATTCCTGCTGATAAAGAATATCCTTTGGAATTAATTTGAATATTTGCTTTAATACTGCCATTTTATTTTCAACGGATTCATATAAAGTTCCTTTGTTTTGTGTTATTAATCCGTTTCCTTTCAAATTTATAGTTTCCTATGGAATGGCTGTTAATCTATTTTGGATTTTACCTTTAAGGATTTTATACCAGCTGGAACTTCGCATTTGATAATATCACCAACTTTTCTACCGAATACCGCCATACCAACAGGAGTAAATACTGACAATTCCTGCAATTCATAACTTGCTGGCGGCATTACCAGTTTTTTAATCATTATCTGTTTGCTATTTGTATCCATCAGTTCGATTTTGGACCCAAGTGTAATTGATTCAGCAGGTAGTTCGCTGCAAGATACTTGTTTGGCTTCCTCCAGAATATCTGCAAAGTTTTTCAAATTATCATTTTTAATATCCGAAAAAATCATGCTCTGTAATTTTGGAGCAATAATATCAAAATCTTCTCTACTTATAATAATTTCATCATTCATTTGTGCACCTGTTTTGTTTATGTTTTTGTTGTTAAGCGGAGGATTATAAATAGAAATCTCCTGCGGATTCCGGTTGATAAAGAATTTCATCAAGTCTGTATTTTTTGATTTTTCCATCTTGTTTTACTTCAATGCTGTTTCCTTTCCATTGACCTAAAACTTCTATTCCGAAAGGACTGAGTATTGACACGGCATTTCTCGATTTAGAAATATCTGCGGGGAATACCAGCTGCATGATGTTGCTTTCTCCAGTGTCCATGTCAATGTATTTCACCTTGGAATTCATTGTAATTACATCACTGGGCACCTCTTCTGAATTCACAATTTTAGCACTATCAAGCGCAGTATTCAGACGTTTGAGCGATTCAACTAAAGAACCAGGTTCAAACATCTGGGCAACATCAATCAATTCCTTTATTCGCAAATAGTCGTATTTCGTAATAAACACTTCGCGTTCAGGGACAACTGTTCTATCAGCCACGCTTGAAAAATCTTTATTTTCTCCGCGCAGGCGTAATATGTCGAACATATTTTTCTTGATTTCATTCAATTCGGAATTAGTTTCTTGGGTTTTGTTTGAATCAAACCAATAGTTTACAAAAGAATTCAACAGTCCTTCAAAGCCTATTGCGGTCGCAAAAGAGTTTACAGGTTCAAAAATGCCAGTCTTGATACCCTTTTCAATTATTTTAGCAATTTTCCCAACATAATTGTAGTAAATTGCCCGCTGTTTATCCAAAGCGATATTCAAACTGAAGTTATTGTAAGCGCAACTGGTAGTAAATTGCATCAGGAAAAGGGCATTCCGACGATATTGCGACAGTCGCATGCTGATAATTTTCTCCAACGCTTTTGCCGGGCCGTATTTTTTGTCAATAATTTCCACTTGTTCAATAAGGTCGTTACCTATATCTTCAAGTACCAAGGAAAATAATTTCTCTTTACTACCAAAAATATTATATATTGTCCCCACAGAGACTTTTGCATCTTTTGCTATATCTTCGGTTTTAGTCGCCGCGAAACCTTCTTTCTGAAAGATTTTTTCCGCTACTGCGATAATATCAAGCTGACGCTTTTGCATTTCCTGCTGTTTTCTGCTGTTTTCTTTTTTCTTCTTTTTCAGAGTCTTAGCCATGGAACTCTCCTTTTTTAAGTAATTCATTTTATGAGTTGTCATTCAAACAATAAAATAGTGCTAAAAACACAAAAGTCAAGCCCCTTCGTGAAATAAAATGAATCTTTATTCATTTTTTGAATGCAAAATTAAAAATAGCAGGATTATAGAGTTGGATTTTAAAATATTAAAGTTCCTAACGATTGGTTAATCGTAGCAAATTTTACGATTTGCCGAAGATAGGAATTATAGACAACCTTTGAGTAGTACAGATTATCGTGAAGAATCATCCGGGTTCATCGCAAGTTCAGAAAACAATTGATTCCTGAATAGCTCAGCTAAAAGTGAAAATTAGCAGGAAAGAAACTGCTAAAGTCATCTTGAGATATATTATGTTTGTAAAATAAATTTGCTGTATGACATTATCTGTTTTTTTAAACAATCGGATTTATCTGCATGATGCGGGTGAACTTATCAGCGGCAAAAGCCTACTTGTAATTAGTGGGGTTTATCGCCGTTCCCAATCACAAGGATTTTGATCATGTGCAGGTAGCGGTACTCCTATTTAATAAAGTTGGAATTCCCGATATTTTTACGACTCTTTCAAGTATTGGGTGTAAAGCACTCTTGCATGAATTTAATCCAGGCAAATCACTCCGTTTTTAAGCATAACTCCACTTCCTCTTCCTATGTTTGTTCTTGTTGAGATTTTGAATTTTGTTTTTTGGGGCTCTTGATTAACTGGTTTGTAGAAAATTCCTAAATCCCTGTATTTATTGCCAAACAATAAATGGTTGCTCAAAAAACCGGCAAATTTAAAACCGGCACACAATAGATTATTATATTTATCATCGTCAATATTACTTACGGTCGTATAAAGAGTTCTGAATTTATATTTCATCTCACTCTTTCCTCTTAGATTATGATGCAATTCCATTATCTTTTTCTCCAACATTTTTGAAATTTTATTCAGGATATGTACAAAAATATCATCTTTACACTTCGGAGAAATTATAATTCTACTGATAAATGCAGTCCCCCAAAGACCATTTTCAATAGTCTCAGCAATAGCCATTTGGTCAGTTCCTTTTGCAAAAATATAATACTTTTTTTTAGAGTATTCAGACGAATAGTTTCCCCTCCAGTCAAAATCTTTTTTAGAATTTTCACACTGAAAGCGAGAAATAATATGAGCGGCTTTTTCTGGTTCAGTATCTTTAATAGTTACGTTAGAGTAATCGATTACATCACTTAAAGCAAAGTCCTCAGAATTATTAGAAGCGGGAAAATGTTTTTCATCTTTTGCAAAACGTTCGGAATTCAAGAACTTACCTAAAAAGAAGCCATCTACTTTGCCTTTATAAAATTCAGGTATTATTGCTTCTGTTGAATATTCGTTACGTGAAAATTTATTAACACACCAACGCGGAATTATAGCTGAAATCTTCGAATAATTCTTGATTCTGGCTATAGTTTCGACTTCTGTTAACAATTTTTCAACAACAGTATTTTGCAATTCGATAATTGAAAGAAGGTTATCCTGCGGGCTGTGTACAATATGTGCCCCCTGTATTATTTCTGTGTATTCCATTTTTTTATCCTCAGTCTAATTGTAATGTACTCAGAACTTCTCTAGGGTTCTTCGAACTTAAAAGTTTATTTCGTGTTTTTTTATGTATCATTTTTCCTGCAACTTGAGCTAAAAAGTTCAAATATTCTGTACGATGAATTGGCGAACTTATTGTAAGGAATATTATTTTAATATTTCTATTGGCATCATTCGAGAATGAAACCCCAGACGGACAGATTCCCATGCAGGAAACCAAGCCCCAAAACCCGGACAGTATTATATGCGGAAAAGCAGTTCCCTGACCAACTCCTGTCGGAGATAATTTTTCCTTTTTGAGAAATAATTCCATAATCTCATCTTTTTTTGCCTGTGCAATTTGATCATTATCCGCCAGTTGCTGAATCAGTTGAGCAATGGCATCTGTCTTGTTGGCTGCCGTCATCGGCAACTTAATGAGTTCATCCCATATTATATCCTGAATGTTAACTTTTTGCGGCTTTCGAGTTTGAAACATTATTACATTGTTACCAGAACTCAAAACTTTATAGGGAATTGAGTCCTTTGCCTTTTTCATTTCAATTTCTCTCTAAGTTATATAAATCCAGACTTAACTTCTGAATCTATTTTTGATTTTATCTTTAAGGACTTTATGCCGGTTGGAACTTTGCAACTGACAATATCTCCAATTTTTTTACCGAACACAGCCATACCAACAGGGGTAAATACTGATAATTCCTGCAATTCATAATTTACTGGCGGCATTACCAATTTTTTGGTCATTATTTGTTTGCTATTTGTATTCATCAGTTCGATTTTTGACCCAAGAGTAATTGATTCAGCAGGTAGTTCACTGCGAGGTACTTGTATGGCTTCCTCCAGCACATCTGCAAAGTTATTCAAATTATCATTTTTAATATCCCAAAAAATCATACTTTGTAATTTTGGGGCAATAATATCAAAATCTTCTCTACTCATAATAATGTTATCATTTATTTCTGCACCTGCTTTGTTTATATTTTTGTTGTAAAACTGAGGATTATAAATGGAAACATCCTGCGGATTCGGCCTGATAGAGGATTTCATCAAGCTTGTTTTTTTATTTTCCTATCTTGTTTCATATCTATGCTGTTTTTTTCCCATTGACCTGAAATTTCTATTCCGAAAGGGTAAGTATTGACACTGCATTTCCTGATTTAGAAATATCTTTGGGAAAATACCAGTTGAATGATGTTGCTTTCTGCTGTTTTCGCTTTTTCTTTTTAAATGTCTTATTCATAAAACCCTCCTTTTGAAATGTTATTCAATTTATGAGCTGTTGTTCATGCAGTAAGATAGTACTAAAAAAACAAAAGTCAAGCCTCTTTATGAAATAAAATGAATCCTTATTCATTTTTTGAGTTAAACTTGCAAGAAACAAGCATTGTCACAACGTAAAACCCAAATAATATAACACTTGCGGCTTGAAACGCAGCAATGATAAATTATATTAATTCTCGAGTAATATTAATTTTGAGGAGCAACATGTCTTCTGATCAAAACATTCAACAATTCCGGCACAGTTCGTTAAGATTACGTTTATCCCTATTTTTGATGGTGGCAGTTATTGCCTTGGGAACTTTAGGTTACCGTTTTATTGAAGCCTGGAATTGGACGGATTGTTTCTATATGACTATAATTACGGTTTCTACCGTCGGCTTTGGAGAAATTCATCCATTGTCGACAGGCGGCAAGATTTTCACTGCTGGATTGATTATATTTGGAGTGGGAGTAATTGCTTATGGAATTGCCGGCATTCTCGAAACAATATTTTTAAAACAAATGATATTTTTTGCAACTAAATACCGAACCCAAAGGATAATAAGTAAAATGAAAAATCACATAATCATCTGTGGATGTGGGAAAATGGGTGCAGCTGTACTTGATGAGCTGCAGGTGGAAGGAGAACATAATTTAGTAGTTATTGAAAATGATCCCGCTAAAGTTGCGGCACTTGGAGACAATAAACTTCCAGTTATTACAGGGGATGCAACTCTGGAACATATATTAAAAAAAGCAGGAATCAAATATGCAAAATCTTTAGTTGCTACACTTGATACTGATGCGGATAATCTTTTTCTGGTTTTAACCGCAAGGGAAATGAATAAAGACCTAAATATCATCGCCCGTTCTGAAACCGAATCCAATCGCAAGAAATTTATTCAGGCCGGAGCCGACAAAACAGTATCACCTTATGTTGCCGGTGCACAAAGAGTATTTAATTGAGTTTTAGAAATCCACGTCCTTTGGGCGTGGTCAGAGGCAAGAAGGGTTTGCCTGAAGGTCTGCCCACGATATATTATCTCTAACTGTTCCCGCAGTAAGAGAAAGGATATATCTATGAGCAGATTTCGTAAATTATCACATGTTTTGTGGCATTGCCAATATCATTTGGTTTGGGTGCCGAAATATCGTTATAAGATTTTGGATGGTAAACTGCATAATGAAGTGGAAAGATGCATTCGAGTATTTTGTGAACAGAAAAATTGTGAGGTCGTTGAATTAAATATACAGGAAGATCATGTTCATCTAATCGTAATGATGCCGCCTAAAGTATCGGTTTCTGATTTGATTGGATGCTTAAAAGGAAGAACAGCAATTCGAATATTCAAGCAAAACCCAAAACTCAAAACTAAACTGTATTGGGGAAATCATTTTTGGGCACCTGGATATTGTGTTGATACGATTGGTTTGGATGAGGACATGATCCGCAAGTATGTGCGGTATCAGGAAAAGAAAGAACGAGAAGCCGAACAATTAGGCTTTAAATTTTAGAACGTTAATTGCGGGAATGGTATTTTGCCGACATCCTCAGGGTGTCGGCTCCGGCTCCCCTTTGGGGAGTTTAAAGCAATACCACGTCCTTTGGGCGTGGATATTTATTTTATTGATTCCTTCCGGCATAAATGACCTTGCAGAAGCACTTGACAGCGATAGCCGCGTGAAATTTGCAGTTAACAGGATGGATATTGAGGCTAATGATGCTTTTACTGGCAAAACCCTGGCTCAAAGTAACTTGAGGCAAGTTGTTGGGGGGCTTGTTGTGGCAATAAAGCAGGCAGATGGGAATATGAGCTTCAATCCTTCTTCTGACACAGTAATGAACTCAGGAGACATCTTATACGTTATGAAGTTCTCCGAAAAAAATATTTGATACATTCGCTAAAGTAACTATTCATACAATAAGCTTTACTGAGAAAGCAACTCAAGCGTATGTTATGAATCATTCATGCTAGCTTGCATAAATTATTCTTTAAGTTAAATAAATAGGACGAAGTTCTCAACGCAGTTGGAGATTGATGCTGGTTTTGATGGAATGCCGATATTGGCTCATTTAGATTTTGTGATGGTTGCTAATGGAACAGTTAATATATTTGAAATGATTAAAATCCATTGAAATTATTTTTTAAACCGTACTTTTTCGTTTTCGCGGCAGTTGTTTCGTATTGATTTTTTCGTCTTTCAAATCAAGGTATTGCTTGGTAATTCCGGTATATTTATGATCGAAAGACCTGGTTAACTGATGGATTGACCAGGAGTCATTTATAAGATGATTATAGCCGAAAGTTTTGCGCAAAGTAATGGCGGAAACATCATTTAAAGCCTGCTTTGCGTTCTTTGCTTTCTCCGAGGAAATATTTACCAGAATTTGTTCTTTATCATTTTGAGCCTCAGCGAGAATATCTCCTTTGCGGATAACTTTGCCTTCAGTATTTATTATTCTCCCGCGCACTATTTCGTTTACTGGAATAACGTAAGTAACTTGGACATAACTTAAAAAAGAAAGTTTTGCTGACCGGGAACGCTTAACCAAACCTACAAAAACTGGATTTTTGTTATTTGAATGTTGCAAGAGCATATATGGAACCGTTTTTACTTGCTCTTTAGCTGTTAAAATTACAGTAAATAAGGTCAGATATACTAAACAAATATATTTAAATGCTTTTATATTCATAGAAAACTCCTCTCACAATAATTTCCCAATAGACTTAAACAAAACCGCTTTTTGTTATTATATTGTTCTCTATTCACTATGTCAAGCACGAGTTACTTGATTAATTATCTCATATGCGGCAATACGAAATGTGTTACCCGCTTATATCTCTGTTAAATTAACAGTTTTAGAATAAATACTTAATTTGATAACTATCGTCAATAATATATTAGCTCATTGATTTGAGATTTTTCAAAAATCTTAATCTCAAATTTAGCATATAAAGAAATCTGAGGGTTCATATGAAGAGCATGTTTCTCAATAGCATAATGATGTTCTTTTGGTAAAAACTTATTTAGATATCATGCACCTAATACCTTATTGGCTCTAGTTACAACTTCGTTTCCACTACCCCAATATCTGGGAATTTATCATAAAATGGAGCATAAGGAATAAAAAACTCTCTTTTAATATCATGTTTTTAACAAATTACAAATATCAAATATGATCCGATCAAGCTTGTTAGCTGAAATGGATTTTTCCGAATATTTAACTTCATTGCAATCAAAGCTGTTGTAAAGCTGTATAATCCTCTTTTTGGTCCATCGCTTTATGACCCACCCAGGAGAAATAAAATAATTTTCAGGAGAATACCAAAACTCCTCAGCGGTTGAATCTATTGCTTTTATCACAGTTTCCCCTTCCAAAAGCTCAGCATCAACGCAACTATATGCTAACTCATCAATATCAAAAGCTGACATCAAATGGTCCTTTGAAATAACAATTAAAGGATATTCAGGTTTTCTCATTAATATATGAAAAGTTTTATCTTCTTGCGACATTGTGTTTCCTTCTGTGAATTATAGGAATTGTCAAAATCTCAATATACCCCAATATTACTATGAATCAATGCTTTTAGTTCAATTTATTATAATCTCCCATCCTTATTATAAAGGATTTTGATGCATTAATTTTTCTAGTTCTGATAATGCCTTATTCCGGTTGTTTTGCTCTGATCTTTTGGGCTTTGCTTTGGTGGCGCCATGCGGGTCGCTTCGGAGTTGGCGGCGTTTGATGAAGCGTGAAAGCGCCGATAATGAAATTTTTACGGACTTTTCGTAGAGGAATGCCTGAATGGTTTTGAGTGTGGCGCGTTCATTGTACCACATGTGGAAAATTTCCTTTTGATGGGGGATTAGTTTGCTTTGATATGGCGGTGTTGATGACATGAAAAACTCCTGTTGTTATGTTTCTAAGATACGATAAAACTCCACTTTCGACAAGGCAAATTGCAAGGCGGTAAGGCAACGTTAGTGGACGGCTTTATTTGCCGCTTTTTAACTCATTTTGCCGCATTTTACTACTTATGTCCTCTAAAAACACCTGTCACGCAAAAAGCGGTAAAAAGGCGCAAAATTTTTACCGCAATTCACCGCTTTTTGCTACTCCCTAAAAAAGCCTAAGGGCCTTAGGGGTATTGCGTTTTACTAATTGTCAAAAGTGTTGATCTAATGTTGTCGGACTACGTTGCGGATTTTTTTATGTTGTAAATGTTTTTTGGGCTCTTTAAATTGATTTTCTAGATATGAATTTCAGTTTTTTTAAAGGTGCGGAAAAGTGTTTAACATGACAAAAATCAAAGCGGTTAACGGAGCTGGAAAAGCGTTTTATGCGAATCATCTGGCGGCGAACGATTATTATTCGGAGGATGAAAAAGTATCCGGAATCTGGCAGGGAAAAATGGCTCATGAGTTTCTCCTGATGAATAAGGAAGTCGATACGGAAACTTTCAGTTTATTTCAACGGAATATAGATCCATTAAGAGCTGTCAAATTAACGCAGAGAACGGTAATGACGGGGGTGCGTTTTTTTGATTTTCAATGTGCTGCTCCAAAGTCTGTATCGGTGATGTCGTTATGGGATGAACGGTTGATAGAGGCTCATAAAACTGCGGTTGCGGAGGCGATGACGGAACTGGAAAAACTGGCGGCGGTTAGGGTTAGGAAAGGCGATAATGTACGGACGAACAATCTGGATATTACTGGTGAAATCGTGTACGCGAGTTTTACGCATGACGCAAGCCGGGCACTTGATCCGCAGTTGCATACGCATAATGTGGTGGTGAATGTAACAAAGGATTCGGAAGGAAAATACAAGGCTCTGGAGAGTTTGGAAATGTGTCGTGCTATCCGGTATGCGGGTAAGGTCTATCATAACCGTTTGGCGCAGGAATGTCGAGGTTTGGGCTACAAGTTAAAAGATCATCGGGATGAAAAAGGCAATATCGTCTGGAAGGACATTGAAGGTGTGCCGGAAGATGTTATGGAACTCTTCTCGAAACGGCGGCAGCAGATCGAAAAAGAGGAAGCTAAATTCATTGAGGAGCACGGTCGGAAGCCGACGCTGACGGAGAATAATTATCTTTCGGTATCAACGCGCAGCGTGAAAATGAAAAACTCAACTAAGGAAAAAGTGCGGGAATATCAGATAGGGCAGTTGAATGAGGAGCAACATGAGGCTTTGGAAAAAGTATTGCGTTCGGCGCATCGGGACAGGTGGATAATTTTTCATAATCCTGAGATTGCGGAAAAATCACTTCGACAGGCCTTGTCGTTGGTTTACGAGCGTGAAAGCGTGGTAAAGCTGGATAAAGTGCTGGCCGAGGCATTAAATCAAAATCTGGGCATGGTAAATCTGGAAACCTTAAAAAATACTGCGGCCAGTATGCCGGAATTGCGGAACCTTGGCGGTTTGGAAGTCAATCCCTGGGTATCGCCGGAGGAAGTGATCGAACGGGAAATTTACACGGTGGAAGCGGTAGAGGAACAGAAAGATATTTTTGAAGAGATTGCACCTGATTTCAAGGCCTTTCCAGATGAAACAACGAGAGAGAAACAGGCTGAGCTAATCCACGGGATATTGAATTCCAAGGATCGTTTTAATCTGTTCCGCGGCGTGGCCGGGGCGGGCAAAACTTCCACGCTTCAGGAGCTGTGCCGGGGCCTGCGTTCAGGCGGGCTTGAAAGCATTCATCTGATCGCCCCGACGAATTCGGCGGCGGACGTATTGAAACAGGAAGGCTTTGAACAGTCGCAAACCGTAGCGGCTTTTCTCCTGAGTTCCCAAAAGCCTCCTGCCGGAAGCTATGTGATTATTGACGAATCGGGTTTGAATTCTTTACGCGAGGGCGTGGAGCTGGTCAAAACGGCGCGGGCTAATAATTACCGGGTTCTATTTGTGGGGGACGCGCGCCAGCATACGGCGGTGGAATCGGGCGATTTCTTTCGTCTGCTGGAAGATCATTCGAAGATAGAGAGATTTTCATTAAGCGACATTTACCGCCAGCAGAACGAGTAATACCGGCGCGGTATTTCAGAGTGTGCGCTCGGTAAATTTGAAGCGGCATTCGAGCGTTTTGACCGGAACGGATTTATCCGGGAGGGAAAAACAAAATACCTTGAGGAAGCGGCAGAAAGTTACATGAAATATACTGAGAACGGCGAGTTTATCGACCGTTCGCTGCTGGTGGCGCCGACGCATGAGGAAGGCGATAAACTGACCGCCGCGGTCCGGGCAAAACTCAAAGCGTCCGGTTCAGTCGCTTCAAGCGGTAAAACCGCAAAAATCTTCCGCTCGTGGAGCAAGCCGAAAGCCTGGTTGAAAGATTCAGCAAATTACGCTCCCGGAACCGTGATCGCGTTCATCCGGAATATGAAGGATATCGGCCGTGCCGGTGAAACGGCAACGGTCGAACGCAGTGAAGACGGAATGCTTTATCTCGACAACGGAAAATGCCTGTACGCGAAAGCGGCGTCAGATTTTATTGAAGCCGGTGAGCTGCGTGAAATCGAACTCTGCAAAGGCGATTTGATCCAGTTCAATGTGAATCTGCGAGACCGGAAGATTTATAACGGCAATATCGCCCAGATCACGGATACGCCGGGAAAAGTCATGCTGCTATATCCGGATGGTAAGCCGCGCGAACTGATTGATATGCCGCCGGATTATTCGACATTCAAATACGGCTGGGTGACGACTTCGCACAAAGCCCAGGGGCGTACTGCTGAAACGGTGGTCGTGGCGGCGCAGGCGCTGGACCGCAAGGCGTTTTATGTGGCCTTGAGCCGGGGACGCAGCCGCGTGGCGCTACACTGCCCGGAAAAAGAGTTTTTGAAGCAGCAGTTGAGTTTCCGGATCGGCGATCGCTTAAGCGTACATGACCTTGCCGGAGACGGACAAATCGCGCCGGACAACCTTCTGTCTCTGTCGAAAGACGCGCGTTCACGGAAAGCGAAAACACTGCCGGATACGACCTATAAGAGTATCGCGGAACGGGCCCGCAAACTCATGAAAAAGATCAAACGTCTGGCAGGTAATTTAGTCAATATCAAGCGGAAAATATCCGCCCGCCGCGCCCGGAACCGTAAATACGGCTTCGGAATCGTGACGGAGGAAATAAAATTGGAAATCGAACATCAGAACGCACTGGCGGCTATTGAGGAGCAGCAGGCCCAGGAAGCCCGTGCCGCCGAAATCAAGCGGATGCTCAATCCGCCGCGTCAACTTTCCGCCTATGAGGAAGCCATGCAGCAGGTACGTGCCGCGTCAGCATTGCCACAGGCTACGCCGAAAAAAGAAAAGCAGCCGGAAATATATCCGGTTCCGAATCCCCGACCGAGAGAGTCAGTTGTTTCAAAACCTGTTTCAGATTCGCTGGCGGTCATTGAGGAACAACAGGCCAAAGAACCCCGTGCCGCCGAAATCGAGCGGATGCTTAATCCGCCGCGTCAACTTTCAGCCTATGAGGAAGCCATGCAGCAGGTGCGTGCCGCGTCAGCATTGGCACAGGCTACGCCGAAAAAAGAAAAACAGCCGGAAATACATCCGGTTCCAAATCCCAAACCGTTCCGGTTTCCGGAAACGCCGGCATTTTCTTCACCGGATAATCGGGCTGTACCGAACGAAGCTCAATCCAAACGTAGACTTTCAGCTTATGAAGAGGCATTACAGATAAAGAAAGAATATGAAATACGTTTTCAGGAACTCAAAGCGGCGGAACTCAAAGCGGCCGCGGAACGCGCCGAGCAGGAAAAACTGGCACAAGAAATTGCTGCCCGTGAACAAGCGGAACGCGAAGCCGCTGAAGCTGCCCGTCTGGAAGCTGAACGCAAGGAACGCTTACATAAAGCCGCTGAATTGCGTGCAGCCCAGGCAAAAAAGAAAAAGCCCAGTCGCGGTATGGATTTATAATTTCAAAGGGAAAGGCATATTATGGAAAACAAAGCATTTTATTGTATCAAGGGACATTTGCCGAAATTCGAGCTCAAACTGGAAGCGGAAAATTTACTGCTGGCGTGGGAAACGCTCAGCAATATCCGGGCTGCATCGGATTATTTGTCGATTACTTTTGTATGTGAATTCGGACATGTTCAGATTACCTCTTCGGAATCCCTGGCGGAGCTTTTTGAAGCCTTGCAGATGGAAAACCTGCGCATGCTTGACGGCCGGAAACTGAACTGCAAAATAATTGCCCCGGAATGATTGGCAAATCCGGATTATTCGCCATCTTCATCTTCTTCATAAAGGTCGGGGGCATGGATTTCAAGATATTCAATTGCGGCCATTTCCACTCCATTGTTCCATGAATGCCAGCTTCCTTTCCAGGGGCTTTGATCAAACCCGCGGTTTTTGGCTTCTTCGAGGATTTCCGACATAGTCATTTCATTGATTCTGCTCATGGTTAAGCTCCTTTCTGTTGGTTCGACTTCATGAAACCGCATGGAGAAAAGTCCCCCGTTTCCGGGGGCGCAGCGGTATGCGGGTCGAACCGGAAGAAAGTTAAACTTGCTCGCTGGTTTTCAGCAAAAAATATTACCCCAATGCTTATAGCGATTCCTTTCGTACCGTCCCTTCGGAACCATTGACGTTGGGTTCGTTATTATTGTTTTGTTTTTTAATATCTTGACATTTTTCTTTTCCGGGTTATTTTGTATATATAATCAAACGGAGATTGCTTATAAGTTTATAGAATATTCAACAACATTTTAATAATGAAGCCGATGCGGCTTCCAATAGCGTTTCAATCAAAAACTACCACTTTCTAATTAGAGGGACGCGACTTGGAAGAACCGCGTCCGTTTTGGATATTTTATATATTCTTTGCGGGCGCGCCTTTCATTCCCTCTTATGGTTACTGTGGTAGTACCTTGATTGAGTTTGAAATGGCGCGTCCCTTTTTATTGCCGCCATTCCATACACCACAGCACTTTCATATAGCAACATTATAATTCGAAGTATTGAAGAAACATATATAAATATACCCACCTGCCGGGTGCATAGCCAAAAAATTACGAATTACATTAACATTTCTCCATAGGCTGTGCACCCGGTTTTTCCCCCTCGTTTAAGCAATAATTATCACGATTTTTGATATCGGCTGTCGTTAATGATATGGTAAATTTCTTTGACCTGATCAATATCCCGCAAAACTATTCCGGCACGGTAAGTCGCGGCGGAACTGATGACGAGGTTGCCGCATCCCAGGATTTGCTGGATTAGGGTCTGGGTGTAACTGACGCTCTGGATTTCATCAAGTCGAAGCGTTTGATTGAAGCGGGTCAGAACACCGCCTTCGCTGGTAACGCCACGGGCGTTCACAATGTAGAACTGGTTTTTGCGCAGCAGGAGAACATATAGAATCCGGATTATGATAATCAGGACTGTCAGGATTATTCCGCAGTTTACAGCAGTCAGATTCATTTTTCCACCGTTGAAAATCGCCCCGTAAATCCCACCGGACATCAATGTCCCGAGTCCGATGCTCAATATGGTTCCGATGGCGAACCAGACGGTATTCCAGATGTTGCGGATGATAAATAAAATTTGATTGCCTTTGACCCGGTACAGGATTTTTTCGTGTTTGCTTTCATTATTCATGACGGCCTCCCTTGTTTTGTCCTTTGCCCTCAGGCTGGGACAAAACATGAGAAGGTAAAAATTCTTTCATGGGTTTTGAGCAGTGATTCTTTGTTTTTTGGCGAGTTTGCGGATATGACGGTCGAACGCGCTATCGGACATCGGCGAGATAT
The DNA here is from genome assembly GCA_028717165.1 of Victivallaceae bacterium. Lineage (GTDB taxonomy): Bacteria > Verrucomicrobiota > Lentisphaeria > Victivallales > Victivallaceae > JAHOYW01. Next base: position 17,085 of record JAQUOK010000011.1, read on the forward strand.
TGGTTTTCATCCCGAGCCATTTGCGCAAATCGTTTTTGGTAATTGCAACCGGGACTCTTTTGCCGCTTTTAGCGATTCTGGTGAGCAGTGGGCCGTAAACTCGCTGGTAACGGATTAGGCGTTCTTCAATTTCGTTGATGGCGTCTTCAGTAATCCGGTTGACGCCGATTACATAGAATGTGAACAGCAGCGTTTCGAAAACAACTCTGCCGTTTTTTGATTTGAGCTTTCGCCGCCAGTTGGGGACTTGTGAAATATCATAATCCAAACTCATCTTATTCCTCCGGTTTATTGGTTATTTCTTTTGAGAGTTTCATGCCGCCTTTTCCTGAATTTGTCCGACTTTCAGAATATAATCAGCGGCTTTCTGTGCTTTCTGAGCGGCTTGGACAACGAGCTTTTTATCGCTGCGGAGGCGTTCGAGCCAACTGCGGATGTACGCACTGGAATTTTTGATCGTGGTATTTTCTATCCCGCTGTAAGCGCAGAGGAACGCGGCGCCCATTTCAGCGATCAGTTCTTCCTTGGAATATGTATCACTGCCGAATTCAACGCGGTCCATGCCGGGACGGTTCAATCGGGAGCTATGCCCGGTCGAATGGGTCTGCTCGTGAAACAAGGTGGAATAGTATTCCTCTTCGCTTTTAAAAGCTGAACGGTTCGGCATCCTGATCCAGTCCGGCAGTGGACTGTAACAGGCATCGTCGCCGCCGTGAATGACCTCCGGGCCGTCGATATATCCGGCAATGATTTCCTCCGCCGTTTCAATCGGATTGAATTCCAATTTATATTTCGGGGGAAGATACGGAATATATTTTTCGGGAATACCGCGGGTCTGTTCCAGATTATAGATTTGATAGAAGCGCAGAAGCGGGATACGGGTATTTTCGTCTTTCTCGAAAAGCATCCAGAATACCACTTCGGTTGCCGAAACATTCGTCCTGAGCTCTCCGCCGAGTTTCCTGAGCTGCCGGAGCGTCAAATAGAACGGGGATTCATAGGGCAGATTACTGAGCAGAATCGCGTTGATGCCGCGATATGCCCTGCCGCTGACCAGGTTGCGGCACCGCCATTCGGCGGGCCGCCAGGAGCAATGCCACGGAATATTGCCGTTTTCGAGTTCGGCGATAATGCGGTTGGTGATTTCCTGATAAATGTCGCGCATGAATTCACCTCACGCCGCATCGTCCGGATAATCGTCGAACTCTTCATTTTCGATTAGTTCCGGATCGTATTTCTTTACGAATTCATAAGCTTTACATTCCTGGGAAAAATTCCAGTGATAAAAGCTTGATAGTCCTTTGGCTCCTTGAATTTTGAAACCGAGTTCCACCGCGCGGTCGCGGACTTCCTGCATAGTCATTTCGTTAATGTCCTTAGCCATTTTGTGCCTCCTGATTATTTTTTATATTGATTTCCCGGCACTTTGCAGTTTGCTGATAAGTTTCGTCAACTCCCGCCGCCCGATATGGATAATTTCGCCGGGTTCACGGTCGGAAAGATCGGCAAGATACTGCTTGGCAAGGTCAATACCGATTCTGGCGTCAAGCGGCGTATCCGGCGTTACCGCAACTTCGATCCGGCGATCCGCATTGTCCCGAAACGTGAATCGTTCCGGGAGCGTTTTTAGTTTGGATTTGATCGGCAGGAACTGTTTAATACCCTCGAAGCTGCCCCGGATCGAGATGTCCGGACTTTTCTGATGAATGATGATATGGCAATTCATATTTTTACGCCGCCTCCTTTTCGATATTTTCCTGTTCCGCTTCGAGTTTTTTCTGTTCCGCTTTGGCGAGGGCTTCCCATGCTTTGGGATCAGGCAGTTCTTTCACGGCTTCTTCAAAGGCTTTGCCGAGATCGAACTTAACCAGATTCGCGATGAGCGATGCCTCTTCCCAGCACGCTTCTTCCGGCCCGCTTTGTCCGTATTCCAGCTCTTTAATGACGTTTTCGCAGGCCCGTTCCCACATCAGCTTGTCAAGGGATTCGCCGGAATCGAGCGCGTTATAGCTCATGATCTTATCCGGCAGTTTCGTCGGGTTGGAACGTTCTTTAGTCTTGAAATCGAAAAATTCGCCGCATACGGCATTGACACCTTTGCAGGCGATCATTACATAAATACTCGTCCGGTCTGGAATCGTCGTCTCACCGGCTTTAATGGCGCTGACCAGCTTGGTGATTGCTTTTCTCCGGCGCTGCTTGGTTTTGGCCGCTTTCCGTTCCGCGAGCGTCTTGGTCTTTTTCGGCGCGGTTTCCGCTGAAGACTGCGGACGCTGGATCGTGATCCGGGTTCCTGCCTGCGGTCCGTCCGCGATAATCGCTGGAACGCCGTTTTCCGGTTTCTCGGCGGTTTTCCAGTCGCCGGGCCCGAGTACGGTGCTTTCCGCGAGCGGATTGTTTTCTTCTTCCTGATTCTCGTCATGGGCATGATAGTTTTGCGTAACGAGTACGGTTTCCGGTTCCTGGGCGGCGAGTGTTGCCACATATTCCTGCCGTTTCTTTTCCAGGTATTCGCGGTTCATGCAGCGCGGTTCGGGAATCAGATC
>JAQUOK010000012.1 GCA_028717165.1 Victivallaceae bacterium
GCCAAAGGTTTTCAGCACGGCAGCACTTTAACCGTTCTATGGCGGCAGTGTTTTGGGATTCGGCAAAGTCAAGCGCGTCTTCTGAAATGCACCAGACACCGCACCGGAACGGTTCGTGTTTTTCAACAGCGATCAGGTGGAACGGATAAGCGGTTCCGGAAGCTTCCCGCAACACAGCGCGGTAAAACGCTGCTTGGTGGAGATACTGAAAACGCCTAGCGTCAGATTCGAAATAGTCAAGATTGTCGCAGGTTTTCAGATCGATTATGCCGAATTCGGAATTGAAAAAATCCATCCTGATCTGGCAGGGAATTCCTCTGTGTTCAGTCCGCACCACACCCTCAGCAATTCCGTCCTGCAGTAACTTGGCCGCGCCATTGTGCAGCCAGACGGCAATCTGCAGTCGTTTGATAAAATCAAAGTCGCTTGGAGAAATGACCGGCTTGTCCTGCATTTCGATCCAGGACTGGTAGGCGTTCGTGTTTTTACCGTAAGGCTTGCCGGTGTTCGGATTAATCGGTTCGCCAACCGTGTATTCAGAATTGAACTTTTCGACGCCTTCCAGCGTCAGCGTATGTGCGGCGCGGCCGATGATATAAGCCGGACGATCCTCGTCTATGATCGCTCCGGTCTCTTTTTTATGGAAAAGCTCTGGGCATTTACGAAAGTCAGCCAGCGCATGGCTGGACAGAAAGCGGTCGCGTTTGGCATGGTATTCTTCGGCCGGTTCACTGATTATGAAGTCGTATTTTTGCAATTTTATCTTCCTTTTTGTTGTTATTGTTTCTTTCCCGCTTCCATAAGGAGCGAAGCGACTGGAGTTTGAAACGGTATTTCGCAGCGGTACGTTGCCGCCTCCACTCTGTACATACGAGCTGGGAGTGAAATCCAATCCCATTAAACTGGGTATGGAAGCGTTTTTGATGGAAATTTCTCGTCGAAGCCTGCTTGCAGAAAGATATCTTTGAGCTTTTGCAGATTCCGGAAAAATACAGAACGGGAGGTGGAATAATCTGCCAATGCCTCGTTTTTATCGTAATATTTCAAGATCTGGCAGAATTCCTGTAAATCCGGCGGCAGGCGTTCCTGAATCAGGGTAACGTCGAGAATAAGGAGCAGATCAGAGTTCTGTTCAGATTCGAGCGTATCTATTTTTTCGATAACCCCGATATCAGGCAGCGTCACGGTGCGGTTCAAGGATTCCCGGCATTGCCGCCAGTCGCGGCATTCCGCCTGCCGTTGCTTGATCAGGTCGAGGACTTTACTCTCGACGACTCTGGCGATAAAGGTGCTTTCTCTGCCTTTTTCCGAATCGAAGTTTTCTTTCCGTTTATAAAGCTCCAGAAAAAGTTCCTGCTGAATGTCCGGAACGTCATGTTTGGTGAACCCGAACAGCCCGATCAGCATTCGTGCTCGGTGCCGAATGATTTTTTCCGCCAGAGCAAATAATTCCGGTTCGGTGAGATTATGAGGCGCATGTGTACCCATTGAATTTCCTTCTTTTAAAGGTTACCGGATGTGCCATCGGCCGCTTTTGACCTTAAGAGAAAGCACATTCCTTCAATGGGTATAAGGAGCGAGTTTTCAGCTAGCTTTGCGAGTTTTCGGCTAGCTTTTCACTTTTTTTCAATTTTTTTGCAAAAAAAATCCGAATCAGGCCATATCACAAGAAAATGGCGCCAATTCGGTCACATGGAATAATTTTTTAAACGTTATAAAACCCAGGACATATCAGAAACAGGTTGATATCCAGGAGTTCTTCCAAACTTAATCATAGTGTTTAAGTATTTGGCAAAAGTCGGGTCATGTAAAGCAATTTTATCAATTGTATGATTTACTACATACCGAAACGAATCTACCTGCTTTTTTATATTGTCTGATAATTTTTTTCTCTGCCCTTTTGGACTAATAATTTCATTGATCTTGCTGGTTAAATTCTGTAAATCTTGCTCCAATTGTTCAGTCGTTATGTTGTCTCCAACAGATTTTGCCGTTTCTATATCATGTTTGATTTTGTCTATTTCCTGCCTGTATTGCCGGATAGCTTTATCGTCCGCGATATTATCTGTTATTGAATCAGGTAAATCGCTAAACGAGTACCTCTCTGTCAGAAAACCATCTTCAAGCATGTCGACGGAAACAATGCTTGATGGCTCTCCTGATACTTTACGCATGATTTCTGTTATTGGCGTACTTGTGCCTGGCCTGCCAAGCATGAAATGCAGGTATCGCGCTCCGGTATCGGCTGAAGTCAGCACAAACTTCTCACCGCCATCGAACCTGATTTCCCACGCATCCCCGCATTTGCGGAAGATGTTTTCCGGCTCAGGTTCCGGTTCCGGCACCGGTGGCGCTATCAGTTTAGACAGATTACACTCGCGGATCAGCTCAAATTCCGTCTCCGCGTTGAAGTCGAGCACCTCGTTAAGTGGCACGAATGCCGCGCCCATATCCTTTAAGATTTTTTCGCTGGTGTCGCGGACGACAGTCCATGACGTCACCAGCAAGATGTACGGCTGTTGTTCCTTGCTGTTAATCCGGTAAATCAGATCCATGACTTCATAGCTGAACGCCTTCAAAGTCAGGTAAACCCGCGCCGGCTTGCCGCCGGTTGTCCGAACTTCGCCCAGCGTCCATGTGTCCTCTTCGTTTTGAAACTCTTTAACATGCGGGGCAATTTTAAACGCTTTGGCTATTGCCGGGAGCAGCTTGACCGGATTGATGGTGAAAAATACCGCATCGGCTTTTTTTATCTCATATGACTTCAGCGGCCATTCATTGCACACCGCCTCGTATTTACCCTCCCATTCGCAGACCTTGCGGAAACCGCATGAAGGACTGCATGGTTCCGGACACATAATATTCTCCGCAATTCTGTCGGTCGGAGCCAAATATAAATAGTGTAGTTTTTCAAAATCAAGCTTGCCTCCCAGTTCCAGCCGCCAGTCGGACAGCGCCGCTTCGGCTCCCAGCCGTTTGCGAATAAAATCCCAGAAACTCGATGTTTTTCTTTCAGTATTATCCATGTTTAAATCCTTTTTCAATTAACCATTTTTCGATTTTTCGTCCGTCGTCGTCATATTTGAATTCGGCCATATTCCCGGCCTTAACCGTTACCATTCGCTCCGCCCTGGAATCCGTAAACTTCACTTGGAATTTGGCACTGACGATCTTTGCGCCTTCCAGTAATTCCAGCTTCAGTCCGCCTACTATTTTCATGGCTAAATTCCCATGGATAGCGGCGATTTCTTTTTTCGCGGTAGCGAATTTGCATTGAACCAAAGTAACGGACTCCATGCCGTCAACCTCCTTGCATGACAAGACCGTTGCCCCGTTTGTCATTAAAGGCTCCAGGGTAAACACATCTTCGCTGCTGAAAAACTCCCGGTCACCGTAAAACACCAGTCCAAACAATGTCCGGTAGGCCTCAATAATCCATGGCGTTTTGTGGTAAATCGCCAGCCGCAGCTCCGCGATTTTCGGGCGCAAAATCACAATATCAAAGCGCTCCGGGCGATAATACACATAATCAGTATCGCCTTCAGGAGTGATCGAACTGTCGCGGGTGAGTGGCTCGCCTTTGCGCAGCATAAAACAATATTCATCAGGTTCTTCAAAGACGACGATCCTAACCGTGCGTCCCCGGCGCTTCCGGTGAAATATCCGGTTTAAGAGCCGGGCGAGCTTCTGCCTTAGGTTACGGCTTGGAGGCCGCATTTCCTTTTTCTCGATTGACTCGCCGTAAAAATAAACAAACGAGCGCGGCGCCTTCCGACTGAATTTTGCCTGAAGCTGTTCCAGCTTTCGCGGCTCATTCAGCCAGAGTAGCAAGGCCAGGTCGGCGGCCGAGGCATCGGCGCCAAGTTTGGCTGAATACGTTTTATTCCCGACAGTATCCTGCAGCAGATCGAAATTGCGGTCGGCGGACATTTCGTCAATCAGCGCTAGGGCGTCAAACATCCTGGTATTGATTTTTCCCGTCGGTGAAGCCAGTTGCTGTCCCAGCTTGTCATAATCGATGGTTCCGCCATCTTTCAGGCCGACGTCGAACTCCGGGAAGTGGCGCAGAAACGCGAGCAGGAGTTCCGGGGCGGTTTGGCGTAAGAATTCCGGCTTTAAAAACCGGTGTAGATTGTAGATTCTCATGCGACTACTCCAAAGTGCAAGAGCCGTAGGACGCCTGTGAAAACAGTTTGGAGGAGAGAAAAACAAACTATTCCCATCCAGGCATCCGTGCGGCAAGTTCGATAGTTATTCGCTGTTTTTATTCTGGAGCGCGACGATGATATCGCTCCAGATATCCTGCATTATTTTGGATTTGGCGGCCCGCGAATTCGCCGAAAGCTTATCCGCCGCCGCCTTCAACCCCGCTTTAAGCTCGGCAATACGCTCATCCTCAGGTTTGTTCCAGGATTTATAGAGCTCGGACAAAGCCAGCCTGACTTCCTTGATGTCCTTGACATAAAACGCGAGCTTGGTGTTGTTGAGGCATTCCAGGGCGTCATGCAGTGCCGTTTCCAAAGCATCGAGACGCGGATTCCCGGTCGCCCGGTGTTTGGGCAAACGCTTATATTCCGGTTTTGCCTTTTCCTTCGGCTTACGGCCGTGTTTAGGTACGGGAGTCGGAGTTTCCGGGGTGTTGTTTCCCGGTTCCTGAGGCTTGTCTGAAGTTTTTTGCTCCTGCGCTTGGGTCGCCTCCGTTTTTTTCGTCGCGGAGTCAGTACCGCCGGGAGCTTGTTCCTGTTTTTCATCTTCCTCGATCATTCCGGAAATCATCTCATGCATTGCCTTGAAATGTTCAAGATGAAAGTCAATAGTCTTTTTGTCATCCTCAAGGTGAGCAATTATTTTTTGAATACGCGCCAGCAACGCATACCCCGGATGACATTTACATTGCTTTTCCCGGCATTTCCATTGTTTTTCTTCTTCATTCCTGTTATTAATGGCGTTCAGGATTCCAAGTACGATTTCAATCATTTTAAAATTCCTTTTTTTATGTTTTGATTGCTTCAAAGCAAAAATCATTATTTTGCCGCCCGTCATATAATTAGTCCATGTTATCACCTCCTTCCATGCGTATTATTTCTTTGTTCACCAGTCGACTCAGGGCCTTCAGGTGAACACGGAGTTTCTGGAGGGATTTTGACTTTATTTTCCCCTTGGTGGCGCTTGCGTATTTCATTATCTCATTTATTGCATTTTGGATGTCATATAAATGCTTCAGACGGTCAGGAAAGGGATGAGCGCGGTTTACGATTCTTCTGATATTTTCTTTGGATTTACGGAAGTTGAATTTTCTATTGTCATATTCCAGACAGAGAAGCGTGAGAAAAACCATCGAAAGTTCTTTTTCCAGGCCATATATGATTTCGTTCTTGCCTCGATCTTCTGTGATAAAAATATTTTTGAAGACCGAAGCCCCATATATCGCCTCCAGCATTAATCTGTGCAATCTCTGCATCAAACATCTTCCTATCCAAAATTCGACAAAAAAAAAGAGACATCCTCGGCAGAAACAGTGGAAAACACTGTTCCTGCCGAAAATGTCTCGCTTAGCGGCCTGCTTGCAACTAAATGCGTATCCGCTCCGGTAAAGACAAATTACTCGCCATTCCTTCCCGCTTCCACGGCAACATATGGCTCGTTTATATCATGTGATTATCTGTTTATTATTCTTTTTAAATAGCCTATATCTCCTTGTTTATTAAGACGCCTCTTTCTCCCAACAAATCACTTACCGTAGTATAGCGTGTTTTTTATAATTGGTCAATCTTTTAATCACAAATGTTTTAAGAAAAAATCATGAGAAAATTGAAAAAGTTAGTAAAAAGAATTTTTTTCATAACGAAAATCACCTTTATTGGGCAGGAAACCATCTTTTAGTTTTATTCGCGATTTTGACCAAAGCCAGCATCACCGGAACTTCGACTAAAACTCCGACAACGGTCGCCAGCACCACCGGGGAACTCGTTCCAAAGACGGCAATTGCCACCGCGACTGAGAGTTCAAAAAAGTTAGAAGCGCCGATCATCCCGGCTGGAGCGGCTACATTATGCGGCAGCTTCAACCATTTGCAGGGGATGTAGGAAATAAAGAAAATAAGATATGTCTGAATTATCAGCGGAACCGCAATAAGAAGAATATGCAGCGGATTGTTGATAATTACATTTCCTTGGAATGAGAAGATGATAATCAAGGTAAGGAGCAGTCCGCCGATAGTGGCATGGTTGAATTTCGGGATAAATTTGTTTTCAAAGTAGTCCAATCCTCGATGTTTGACGATCACAAGTCTGGTAATAATACCACCAGTCAGAGGAATCACCACAAACAGCAGGACGGAAAGAATCAAGGTGTTCCACGGAACGGATATGTCGCTCAATCCCAACAGAAATTTTACAATCGGAATGAACGCTATTAAAATGATAATGTCATTGGTCGCCACTTGAACTACAGTATATGCGGGATTTCCTTTGGTGAGATGACTCCACACAAAGACCATCGCAGTACATGGCGCCGCGCCCAGAAGAACAGCTCCGGCGAGGTAATCTTTTGCCAGCTCCGGGGTAATCCAGTTCTTGAAAATCACATAAAAGAACAATGCGGCAATACCATACATGGTGAATGGCTTGATCACCCAGTTAGCGATCCATGTCACGAAAAGTCCTTTCGGATTTTTTCCGACATTACGGATACTCTCGAAATCAACCTTCATCATCATCGGATAAATCATCAGCCAAAGCAAAATGGCAATTGGAATGGAGACTTGATAGTATTCAAATTTGCTGAGGAAGGCCGGAAACGCCGGGATAAATTTGCCGATCAGCACTCCCACAATCATGCATAAGATTACCCAGAGCGTTAGATATTTCTCAAAGAAACCAATCCCTGAACTTTTTGCTTTACTCATTTTATTTCCTCCTGGTTTAATATTTCACAGGCAGTATTCGTCCTGCCAGTATTTTTTAAATAAGTCTATTTCCCATTGCACCCGCATCCGGATTCAGGTTCTTCAGGACGGCAGCAGAAACTGGCGGGAATGCCATTGCCCAGCGATTCCCGGACATGTTTATGCATGGCTGCCGTAGCTCCGCGTTGCAACGATTCACCCACCGCTACCGCGGCTTTAATATCTGAATTCGATATGCCAATTTCTCTTGCCTTGCTTAAGTGATAGGTAAAGCAGGGTTGACAATGTGCGGTAATTGATGCGCCAATGGCAATCAATTCCTGAGTTATTTCGTCAAGCGTTCCTTGTCGACAACATGGCTTGACCACCGAAATACCCATACTGGTGATATAACTGCTGAGTTTTTCGCCTTTGGGCAGCATTTCAATGATTGAGCAATAAAGCGGATCATTCCATTGTTCCATTTTATCGATGAGCTTCGATTTATTGTCTAATTTTAATTCCGTAAAGCCTGCATCTTTGATCATCGTTTCGGTATCGGTAATTAAAACCGCACCGGAAACGCAGCCGACCAGCGCGGTAACCGATTCGACAATGTTTGTCGGCAGGGGTTCCATAAGTGCAAGGTCGGAGATAGCGGCACGGCCGCCAGGTTTCAGTACCCGGAAAATTTCTTTCCAGACCTGAGCTTTATGGGGAGACAGATTGACGACGCAATTGGAAATTACGACATCAACGCTGTTGTCGGCAACCGGCAGATGTTCGATTTCTCCGAGCAGGAATTCGACATTGTTCAAGCCTGTGCGCTGAGTGAATTGCCCGATGTTCTTCCGGGCTTTCTCCAACATTTCATGGGTCATATCGACGCCAATGGATTTACCGGTCAATCCGACTTTTTCGGCGGCGATAAACACGTCGAAGCCGCCGCCGGACCCCAGATCAAGAACCACTTCACCCGGCTTCAACGCGGCTAGAGCGGTTGGATTGCCGCAGGATAGGCCCATGTTGGCGTCATCCGGCAGAGAGGCTAATTCCGCTTCGGTATAACCCAGCTCACTTGCCAGCTTTTCCGGGCTTTCAACTCCGCCGCAACAATTTTTCGCACCGCAGCAAGATGTATTGGCTACGGCAATCTTGGAATAGGCGTCGAGTACGTAATTGTGAATGTCATCTGTTTTCTTAATTTTTTCTGTCATTTTAGGTTCCTTTTATGGTTTTCTATTAAAATTTTATCAGGAAATAAAATCCTGCGATCAACAATACCAGTCCGGCAATAACTCGAATTACTGCATCCGCGCCTTTGGCGGCAATGCTGACTTTTCCGATTGAAACACCAAGCATTACACATCCCAACGGGATGCTGAAGCCGATAGCGAACATCGCCAGCATCAGCATGGCCCAAAAGACTTTTCCCTGAAGAATTGCCGCCCCGATCACAATAAATATTCCGGGATTACACGGCAGCGAACTGACGGCGACAATGCCGCCAAGCACCAGCCCCGCCAATATCGTCCCTGATTTTTTCCATTTGCCGCCGAGTTTTTTAATTTTTTCAAGGGATATTTTGAATGGCAAAAGATTCAGCGTCGCCAACCCCAGAAATATAGCGATGATACCGGCAAACAATTGCCAATAACGCCCCAAGCCGCTTTGGGCCGCTTGTCCGATAAAACCGGCAACAGCACCAACGATCATCAGTGAGATGATCGTTCCCACGGTAAAACACAAGGTCGATTTTAGCGCGGCTTTCCGATCATCATTGGCTTGTGCGCCGGAATATCCAACCAGTATTCCTAATGCCGGAATGGTACAGCAGGCGCTGGTGGCGGCACTCACCGCCCCAAGCAGCAGCGCAAACAGCAATCCCATTGGCTGAGATGCGACTTCCTGCAAGGCATTGGTTATGTATTCAAGCATGGCGATGACTCCTTAGTTGCAGCCGGACGAAGACGGCCCACAGCCGGATGAACCACCGCAACCTCCGCCTGCTCGGGATGAAGCCATGAAGGCTTGGAGTAATTTTGTTTCTGTTATTTCTCCAGAAACTGCGGACATTCCCCTGCCTTTACAGGCAATTAAAATGGCAGGAGCTTGAACCTGAGCCGCAATCGCCGCGTAATCCGCAGAACTGCTTGGCAACGTATATAAGCCAAGACTAATATTTTTAGATTTCAATGTCTGTTGCGCCGCATTTACGGCTTTACTGGTTGCTTCGTCGGCAATTTCATTTTTTGGTGCCGGGATAAAAATAAAAACGGCATCCTGATTCAAGGCAACCTTATTAAGCGAACTTAGAGAGTCCAGATATACGCCGATTTTCCGGGTTGATTCATCGGATTTTTTCGCTATCGTTTTGGATTCCGCCACAGTGGCTACTGTAGTTGTCTCTGCTTTGCCTCTCGTCACAACAGTTGCCGGGGTTGCCTCCGCTTTTACATTTGATCCTGTGGCGACAACGGCAAAGGCCGGACTGTTTTGTGCTGCCTGATTGTTGGAGCTATTTTTCCGCGTATTATTTTTGTAGATAAAAACGCCGACCACGGCCAACAAGACAAGGACACACACTATGGTTTTAATTTTTTTGCTCAACGAAGAATCGCTGCTATTGCAGCCGCAACCCGGTCCGCAGGCGGTTTCCGAATTTGTTTTTACTTCATCGTCGTTTTTCTCGTTTCCATTTTTATTCTCAATCCCGGCAAATTTCATAAGTTGACTCCGTGAAGGATAAACTTCTTTACTGACAATTGAATCATTGACGACGATAATCGGAAGACATTTATTCCCCTCATTATGCAGAGTGCTTTTAACGACTTCCTGACTCATAAAAGCATCTGGCGTTGATGCCAGATTAAACCGTTCCACGTTCACGCCCTGCTGCTCCAACCATTTTAAATCATTGGAAAAATTGACCAGCTCCGGTTTGACATTGGGCCCGCAAAGGCCGGTAGAACAACACATGGGCGGGTCGTAAACCTGTAATTTCATTGAGTTCATGTTATAAATCTCCTTACATTAATTAATAATTTGCCATGGCATAATTGCTGTTTTTGCTGTTTTTGATAATACTTTTTCAATATATGGCATTTCGTTCCTGCGTCTGGCCGCAATTACCTGATTTGACACGACAAGCGGAGTCAGGCTTTGGTTGACAATCCAAGCATATGGCGCAATCCCGGCCCGTTCCAGATCTTTCTGCAAATCGCAGGCCTCCTGTACCGGAGTGGCTTCCGGTAAGGTAACTACCATGATTTTTGTATAATCCGGATCTCGCATTCGAGGCAGCAGCTTCTTAACCTCTTCCGGAACTGAGTCACTGTTACGAGATACGTCCCGATGATAGGCTTCAGTGGCGTCAAGCAGAAGAATAGTGTGTCCTGTGGGGGCGGTATCAATGACCACTACGGAATCTTCAGCCTCATCCACAATGCGGGAAAAAGCGCGAAAAACCGCGATTTCCTCGGTACATGGAGACCGCAAATCTTCTTCCAAAAGTTTGCGTCCTTCCGCATCCATATCTTTGCCTGCATTGCGCATGACCTCTTCCTGGTAGAGTTTAGTTTCCGCCACAGGATCAATGCGACTGACACGCAAATTCAGATACCGGTCGGATAAAGAAACATCCAAGTGCGCTGCGGGGTCGCTGGTGGTCAGATGTACTTTTGCGCCGCGCGCCGCCATTTCAACCGCAATTTTTGAAGCCAGAGTTGTTTTTCCGACTCCGCCTTTTCCCATGGTCATAATAACGCCGGATTTTGTATCGATCCCGTCCAACAATTCGTCAAGACTTAATGTTCCCGGCGGCAGAGCTTCTGCGGATGCGTCCGCCACTACATGCGGAGCCGTATGCTCCGGGTTGAGTATATTGCGCAATGCCGTGAGTCCAATGGGGGCAACCGGCGATAGTCTGACTTCGGCTCGCGGCAAGCTCCGTAATTCATCAGGCATAGTTGACAACGCCTGGTTCTCCCGGTTACGCATGGCGCGGGCTACTTCATCGTCATCGCTGTCGTCACCGCAAAGTATGCCGTTGATTGCCAGCCATTGGTTGTTGACGCCAATACCGGTCAATTCCTTGCCGGTTCTTGCGGCTTCCGCAAGAGAATGAGGGTCGGGACGTGCAACCAGAATCAAGTGCGTAGTAGTCGCATCGGTCAATGTTCTTAACGTGTCGTCAAACTGTTGACGCTGTCCATTCAGACCGGACATCGGTCCCAGGCATGAAGCATTGCCACTGCTGGAGTCCAAATAACCAGTCCATGCGGACGGCAGGGTTAACAGTCGCAGGGTATGCCCGGTGGGAGCGGTGTCGAAAATGATATGATCGTATTGCGACACAATCTTCTGGTCAGTCATCAGTCGGGAGAATTCATCGAATGCGGCAATTTCCACGGTGCAGCCGCCGGACAGTTGTTCTTCAATGGCTTTAACCGCCGCGTCTGCCAATACCCCTCGGTAAGGGCCGACTACCTTTTCGCGGTATTGCGCGGCTGACTTGCGCGGATCAATATTCATTGCCCATAATTTAACCGTGCCCGCAATATGCGTCGGGGAAGAACCTAATTCTACGCCCAGCACATGGTCAAGATTCGAGGCTGGGTCCGTGCTTACCAGCAATGTTTTTCTCCCCTGATCGGCAAGGGCCACTGCGGTGGCGGAAGACAACGATGTCTTGCCAACACCGCCTTTACCGGTAAAGAAAAGAAATTTCGGTGTGTTGGACAATAATTTTTTCATTTTTTTTCCAATTTTTGGGTTAAATAATTTTAGTTTAAGAACCAATCAAAAGCATATCCGCCAATTACCGCCGTAAGAAAAACTAATGCTACGATAACAGCCACTATCCGCGCCTTAAAAATACTCAACAGCATCGACATTTCAGGAATCGCCATCCCGGCACCGCCAATAATCAAGGCAAGTACCGCTCCTAAACTCATGCCTTTCTGGGCCAATGCCAACCCGATTGGAATCGCGCTTTCCGCACGGATATATAACGGGATACCTATCAACGCTGCAACTGGAACCGCAAGAATATTGCCTTTTCCTGCTATCGACAATATCCAATCCTGCGGAACATAACCATAGATTACCGCGCCTATTGCCGTACCGACAACCAGATAGATTAAAACACCCATTAAATCATCATACGCCTTCTTGAAGGCTTTATTTAATTTTTTCTTGAAAGTTGCCGGAATAACTTCTTCCTCCGGCTCTCCGCTACAACAACTGCTGCCACTCTTTGTGGCAACTTTGCGAACAAAGCGTTCGGCATGCAATACGCTCATCAGCCACCCGCCTGCCAGTGATGTGATAAAGCAGGCGACAAAATACACTAAACAAGCTTTCCAGCCCATCAAGGTCCATACCATCGCCACTATAATCGGGTTCAAAAGCGGTGACACCAATACAAAAGTAATAATTGGCCCAATCGCCACTCCCGCATTTAACAATCCCAGGGTTAAAGGGATGGTCGAACAGGCGCAGAATGGAGTAATGCTTCCAAGCGCAGCCGCGAGGAAATATCCTGTCGGTCCTTTTCTTGATAGATAAGAGTTCAGCCGTTCTTTTGGAATATATTGCAACACCAGCGAAACAATGGCGCTGATCGACAAAAAAAGGACTACCAGCTCCAGAAAAATGAAGCCAAAGTACCCTAAGGTATCCATAAAAGTATTCATAATAAAGTCTCTATTATTTTCGTTGTTCGGTTAAATAAATCGGTCCGTGTCGAGTCTGATGCATCATTGGCGGAGATAGATCCAAACCATATTGACCACAACAAATTGTATGTCTGCAGCAATTCACTGTTATATCCTCCAGAAATTTCTGTTACTTTCTATTTTCCACGCCGCCGTAGCAGGATGAGTTTGCCACAGTAATCTTTGAATAGGCATCCCGCACATAATCATGGACATCGTCTGTATTTTAATCTTTTCTGCCATTTTAACGTTTCCATGAGTTTTCAAACATTCGACATTACTGTAATTATTCATCTTTTCTCCTTAACCTGAAAATAAAATTCCTGACCTTTTTTATCAATTGAATCATGAGTAAAACCAATTTGAATATGTAAATAGCGCTTGTTCACCCAATATTCTTCTGTCCATAAAAGCCTGCCGTGTTTGACATTATCCAATGAACAGTTGGTTTCATTGTGCAAAACAAAATAATCTTTTGAAAAATCATCTGGTAATTCTACACGAAAATAAAGCATATCGTCAGCCGAATCACAGGTGCAAAGTAAATTATGAAATACATCCGTAAAATAAAAACGCATTCGCGGTTCATTGACCTGTACTTTTACTTTTATTCCGGTTGATGCATTACTTACTGTAGTTTTGATCGGCATTGGCGCGGATCTGGAAAATGGCTGATAGGCAGGATCGCCAAGCAATATACGGGCGGCAGCGCGATTTATCTGAAAATCAACAGCATTTTCATCGGGAATCTTTTCGCCGTCGTGAAGTCTTGGAAAAACCGGTTTTTTCCCATTATTTGCCATAATTAGCGTATCGTAGGTATGTTTCATCACTATTCCAAGTGGAGCGCCAGTTGCCAGGACATCTTCCATTTCCCGTGCCGCACTGATACAACTATTTTCATGCATTGCGCCTAGATAAGCGGTAACTCCGTGGGCAATAAATTGTAGCGCCAATGATTTTTCGCCAGCAACAGATTTTGCCGAGACAATTTTATCGCCGCATTCCCATTTGTAGTATTTATTTGCAACAGCAGAGAAACAGGGACCAGCAAAGACTATCGCTGGATAAAGGTCAAGGCCGCGCAACTGTGTGTAAGATAAACTTTTATCAACACTCTCCGGTGACCCGTGTCCCAAAAAACGGATAATTCCCTGGTTGGTTAATTCATTGAGTTTTTCTTCCGGGAAAGCTCCAGGTTTATGCAATAAACGAATGTGCTGCCACTTTTGCACCCAGGCAAAAGCGCTTTTATCATCAGCCGTACTATTATTGGAAGGTCCAAAGAGGAGCAGTTTTCTCGGAACGCTATTGTAATCTTTCTCCGCACGGATAATATTTTCAACAAAAGCCCTGGCTTTATCCGCCGTTGATCCGGTAATGACCCCATAGGCAAAATCCGGGAATGGGTCATTGTCAAGACGGGTGCTCAAATCGAAAATATCATAAATTAAATTAATATCCAGACTTTCGGGTTTGATTACCAAACAAACGAATCCCGGTGATATTGTACGGATTTCATCCAGAATACTTGAAACACTGCCAGGATTGAACTTGACAATTTGGGCGTTTCGATGTTTCTGTAAAATGGACACGGACACATAATAAGGATCTTCCGGAGCCAAATTTGTTAAAATAACATATGGCTTCGATGAAATATATCGGGTTTCAGCAAGACTGTTGTCAATTAGATTGTCAATACCGGCAAAAGAACAGCCTGTACTTAACATCAATCCGGCATTAAGCAAAATTAATAACGCGAATATTCGTATAGGTTGAAATATCTTATTCACCGAGTCGCCTTCTTTGTCTTTACTGATTGCTTTTTGTTTAAATTACGATAGAATTATTTCAGTTTTTTCGGTAATGCAAGCACAAAACGCCTGATTTCGTCACGTACCCGCCGGTAGCAATTCAGCTTATCTTCTTCTGAATTGAATTTGTCCGCCAGCTTCGGCGGATCGTCAAATCCGATATGGATGACCTTGGTCTTGCCGGGAAAGAGCGGGCAGCTTTCATTGGCGTGGCCGCAGACCGTAATCACATAATCAAAATCAATGTTTCCCAGTTCGGACAGCAGTTTTGACTTGTGAGTTGAAATATCCACGCCAACTTCGGTCATAACTTTTACTGCATATGGATTCAATCCATGGGTTTCAATTCCCGCGGAATAGGCTTCGATGACATCTCCCTTAAGATGCCTTGCCCAACCTTCAGCCATTTGACTTCGGCATGAATTACCCGTACATAAAAATAGGATTGTCAACTTTGTGTGGTTTTTCTGCATAATTCCTCCTTGTCCATATTTAAGATTTTATCCAAATTCTTGATATCTTTTTTAATGGTCTTGCCATCTGTTAAATTTGTTTTAAGCCATTCAAGGATTGTTCTGACGGCTTCATCCGAATCTTTCTCTGGAAGCCGGTAATATACCCAACGTCCGGACTTGCGGGCTTCAACCAAATCAGCCTGCTTCAAGATAGACATGTGTTTGGACACCGTGGACGGAGCCAGTCTGAGAACTTCAATTATCTGACAGACGCACAGTTCACCGTTCTTTAACAGCATCAGCGCCCGGACACGACTTTCATCCGCCAGGGCTTTCGTTATATTCAATACTTTTTTCATTTTTTAATCCTTCGTTGGTTCGCCATATAACGAAATATAATATCCGTAATAATAATGTCAAGTGTAATTTAATAAATATCGTTATTTATTTTTCACGAAAACAATATATGCATGGCAGCAGGAACAGCGTTACGAAAATCTCAAAAAACAGACCGCTTATGGCTGCTACCGCCATCGGCTGTAGCAGATCGCCGCCTTCTCCCCAGTTCATTGCCAGTGGGATAAAACCGGCTATGGTACTGAAAGTAGTCATCATTCTTGGCCGCAATCTGGTTGCGGCAGCCTCGGAAATGGCCTTAATTTTTGAATATGACCGCGTTTTGCGTAATTCTTCAGCAAAACTCAATAAAAGCACGCCATCATTAACTGTTGCGGAAATCGCGACTAAAGCTCCAATCGCGACTGTGGCGCCGAGAGCAAGTCCCATAATTTTCAGGCCGACAAGCATCCCGGCCAGAACCGGCGGAAGCGACAGCAGAACAAGGAAGGGTAATTTCAGGCTTTCAAACTGTACCGCAAGAACGACAAACGCGAAGAAAACCGCGAAAATCAAAACCAACACAGTAGTTTTTTTCATTTCCCGCATCATCTGCGCCTGTCCGCCCATTTCATAGAATATCCCCGAGGGTTTGTCAATATGTTTGAGCATATTTTCGACAAGTTCAACCGCTTTACCTACGCTGACATCCCTGGCGTCGGCACGCACCACGACCATTTTGGCCTGGTTTTCCCTGACAATTTCGATCGGGCCCACTGAGCGGCGTACATCCGCGATCTCTTTCACAAAAAACTTTTTCCCGTCTTTGCTTTCAATCAGGAGATTTTCAAGGTCCTGTTTGGATTTAATTCCGGTCTCCGGAACCTTGATCCTGATATCATAATATTCCGCTCCGTCTCGAAGTTTGGTCGGGACAATTCCATGAACCAGCGCCTGGAGCGTTTCCGCCACAGCTTTAACCGGCACGCCCAAATAAGCGGCCTTTGCCCGGTCAATGTAAATTCTGTATTCCGGTTTGGTCATGTCCATTGAGATGTTCACTCCGGAAAGATTCTTATTCTGATTCAGCGCCGCCGCGACTTTTTTCGCATACGCATAAATTTCATTTATATCGGTTCCCTTGATCTTTACTTCCACCTCCTGATCGCCTTGTTGCCGGATTCCTTTGATTTTCATATGTTTCACCGGCATTTTGGCTCCCGGCTCGACCGCTTTCTTGACTTTCCCCATTATTTTTTTGATAAAGTCGTCGGTGGAAATTTTACGGTCCCCTTTAGGAACCAGTTGAATATCGACTTCACCCTCGCTGGCGATTTCATAAGTATACAATCCCCATACTTTACCGCCCGATAAGGTGAACATGCCCGCAATAGTCTGATCTCCCTCCAGTTCTTTTTCAACTTTCTTCAGGATTTTATCGACGCGTCCAACGGAAGTTCCCGCCGGCATTTTCAACTTCACCATGATTCTGCCGTCATCAATTCTCGGCAGGAATTCGGTTCCGACTTTCAGGGTAATACAGAAGACGATAAGCAAAACAAAGAAAATTATGACCTTGTATTTGATTCGCAGCAGGCGTTCCAGCAATGCCCGGTATTCAGCTCCGACGAAATCATTGGCCCGGTCGGCAAAGGATGGTACGGATGAAGCCTTATGGCGGCGTAAAAGAAAATCCAGCATCAGCGGCGTTATAGTCCAGGCTATGAAAAGAGAAATCACGACAATTCCGGCAATCGCCATAATCAGTTCCTTGAACAGAAGCGTGGTAATGCCCGGAACCAGGAGGAAAGGAAACACCAGCGCTAAAAATGATAACGTTGCCGCCACCATGGGACTCGTTATTTGTTTTACTCCTTCAAGGGAATAAAGCTTATTTCCTGATGCTTTCAGTCTGCTGATGTTCTCAACCGCGACAATAGAGTTGTCGAGCACCACTCCCATGGCGACAACCAGGCCGCCGAGAGAAAATATGTTCAGTGAAAAACCAGCCAGCAACATAAAAATGAAATTGGCGATCAAGGTCAGAGGCAAAGCCACAATCAAAACTAAAATCTGCCGCCAGCTGCCGAGGAAGCAGTAAGTGACGATAATCACCAGTATTGCCGCCATAATCAATGAATTCTGGACGCTGTCGATCGCGTTTTGGACATAAACGCCCTGATC
>JAQUOK010000013.1 GCA_028717165.1 Victivallaceae bacterium
TGAACGAAATAAAATTACTGGAAAAGGTATTGCCCGGACTGAGGCAGGACAAAAGTGTCGTTCTGGGACCGGGGGATGATTGCGCGGCGCTTGATCTAGGGGCCGGTGATCTGTTGCTGGTCGCCGTCGATCAGATTGTCAGTGCCGTTCACTACGACCGGTCGCAGACGCCGCCGCGCCTTGCCGCCGCCAAACTGCTGAAACGCAATCTGAGCGATATTGCGGCGATGGGCGGTACCGCCAGATGGGCGCTGCTGGCGCTGGCCGCGCATACCGGCGATGACAATTATCTGCTTGAATTCTATGACGGTCTGCGGGAAACGGCGGAAAGGTTCAATATTTCAATTTGCGGGGGAGATTTCGCCTCCATGTCGCCGGGGAAAGCCGCTGAGGTTGCTTCGCTGACGATTCTGGGACGCGTCGAACCGGAATTTATCTGCCGCCGAGCGGGAGCCGTTCCCGGTGATCTGGTTTTTGTGACCGGCGCGCTTGGTAGTTCCTATGAGTCCGGAAGGCATCTGACTTTTGAACCGCGGCTGGCGGAAGGTCGCTTCCTTGCGCAAAATTCTTATGCGAACGCCATGATCGATATAAGCGACGGTTTGCTGCTTGACGCTCAAAGACTGGCGAAAGCTTCCGGCGTGTCCGTCATGCTTGAGCTGGAAAATATTCCGGTCAACCCGGATGCGACCCTGGAACAAGCTCTCGGAGACGGCGAGGATTACGAACTGCTGTTTTGCGTCCCCGCCGGCAAGGCCGAAGCTTTACGCCGGGAATGGCCGTTTGAAACGCTTTTGACTTCGATTGGCGGAATACGGAAAAACCCGCCCGGGGAAATCACTACTCCGGACGGCGAAAATTTGAATAAGAGATTTAAGAAAGGTTATGAACACGAAAGCGAACAAATTGATTAAAAGCAATTCCGAACAGGAAACTGAAGAATTCGCCGCGCGGCTCGCGCAGGAACTGAAACCAGGGTGCGTGATTGCCCTGCACGGTAATCTGGGAGCCGGAAAAACGGTTTTTTCCCGCGGTTTCGCGCGCGGCCTGAATATTATCGAGCCGGTATCGAGCCCGACTTACACCATTATTCAGGAATACCCGCTTGCTGACGGCAACTGGTTTTTTCATCTGGATCTGTACCGCATCGATACGCCGCGGGCCGCTCTGGCCTTCGGCGTGGACGAATATCTTGAAGACCCCGACGCCTATACTGTGATCGAGTGGCCGGAACGCATTGACGGATTATTGCCCCGGCATACGATCCATATCGATATTGAACATAACGGCGAGGACGGCAGGATTATATCGAGCCGGATGCCGGATACCGTATCCGGATAAAATTTCTGAGGTATTTCTTATGGGACTTTTCAAGCTGGTATCGGACTTCAAACCGACCGGGGACCAGCCGGAAGCGATCAAGGCGCTGCTGGACGGTTTCGGGCGCGGCGAGAAATATCAGACCTTGCTGGGAGTGACCGGTTCGGGCAAGACTTTTACCCTGGCCAACGTTATTGCGCAGCTTGACCGCCCGGTACTGGTGTTGTCTCACAATAAAACCCTGGCGGCGCAGCTTTACAGCGAATTCAAGTCTTTTTTCCCGGAAAATGCGGTTGAATATTTCATCAGCTACTATGATTATTATCTGCCGGAATCCTATATTCCCCAGACTGACACTTATATCGCCAAGGACGCCAGCATTAACGAGAATATCGAAAAACTGCGCCTTGCCGCCACTACTTCACTGCTCGAACGCCGGGACGTGATCATTGTCGCCAGCGTTTCCTGCATCTACGGTTTGGGATCACCGGCGGATTATGAGGATATGTGCGTGAGCCTGAAAATCGGCGACCGGGTCAACCGCGACGACCTGCTGCACCGTCTTGTCCGGATACAGTATGAGCGCAATGATTTTGCTCCGGAAAAGGGCCAGTTCAGGGTGCGCGGCGATTCGGTCGATATCTTTGAGCCGCAGCGGGATGAATTCGTGCGGCTTGAATTCTGGGGCGATGAAATAGAAAACCTGACCCGCTGCCTGAGCGTCAGCGGCAAGGTCAAAAACCGCGCCGAAAAGGTAATGTTTTTCCCGTGCAAGCATTTTGTGACGCCGCCGCAGCGGATTGAGAATACCGTTGAACAGGTCATCGCTGAAATGAAGGAGCAGGTGGCGATATTCGAGAAAAAAGGTCTGCTGGTGGAAGCGCAGCGGATTTATCAGCGGGTAATGTATGACGTCGAAATGATGCGCGAAATAGGTTACTGCAGCGGCGTCGAGAACTATTCCATGTATTTGTCGGAGCGCAAACCGGGAAGCCGTCCGTCCTGTCTTTTTGATTTTTTTCCGGAAAACATGCTGACTGTAATTGATGAGTCGCATGTAACCATACCGCAACTGCGCGCCATGTACCGGGCTGACCGCAGCCGGAAAACGACGCTGGTGGAACACGGTTTCCGTTTGCCTTCCGCCCTTGAGAACCGTCCGTTGACCTTTGAGGAATTCGAAAATATCCATAAAGATATAATTTTCATGTCCGCGACGCCGGGGGATTATGAAATAGAACACAGTGGTTTCCCCGTCGAACAGGTTATTCGTCCGACCGGACTGCTTGATCCTGAAATTGAGGTACGCCCGCTTGAAGGGCAGGTTGACGATGTCATTGCCGAAGTCCGCGACGCCGCCGCCGGGGGCGAACGGGTCATTGTTACCACCCTGACCAAGAAAAATTCGGAACGTTTATCCGATTATCTGCGCGACCTTGGCATAAGGGCAAATTATCTGCATTCGGAACTGGATGCGCTGGAACGGGTAAGGATACTGTCGGCTTTGCGGGAGGGAGACTTTGACTGCCTGATCGGCATTAACCTGCTCCGGGAAGGTATTGATTTGCCGGAAGTCGCGCTGGTTGCGATCCTCGATGCGGACAAGGAAGGGTTTCTGCGTTCCGCCCGGGCGCTGCTTCAGGTTGCGGGGCGGGCGGCGCGCAATATCCGCGGCCGGGTGATATTGTACGGGGACAAAATCACTCCCAGTATGCGGGAACTTATCAAGGTGTCCGCAACACACCGTAAGAAACAGCAGGCTTACAATCAGGCGAACGGAATTACGCCGCAGACGATAAAAAAATCCCATAGAATCACCATCAATGAAGCCGTTGCGCCGGGGAAAAAGAAAAAATATTCTTATTCTGATGTCGCCGGCTCGGTGTTCGGAGTGGAGGAGGAATCCGCCATGTACGGTTCAGTAAGCAGGAAAGCGCTTGATGAACAGGAATTTCAGGAATTGATCCTGGAACTTGAAACCGAGATGATGGAAGCTGCTGAAAAACTCGAATTCGAACGAGCCGCCGGCTTAAGGGATAAAATCAAAAAATTCTCCGCCGACCGCTTCGTTAAATAGTATAATAATGAATTTGACCGGACGGTAGTCAAACTCACTACAGCTCCGCAGGAGCGATTTTACAGTAGCCACGGGCGTGAACCCATAAGCGCTAACATCTCATTTAGTCCGCGTTTTTCGTGCTCGGTTCACGGGGACGCTCGCCACGGTTCATATTTCATCAGAGTTTTGCTTGGAGGGCGAGGCTCCGACGAGCCGTTTATGGGAGACGTTACTTGTATTATCTCACGTTTGCAGTGCCGCCTTCAGGCGGAAGGCAGAACCATTGTCTTCGGGGAAAATTCCGCTTAAAAGCGGTACTACAAACACGCTTCAAAACTTTTTATCTTTTCTTTGCAGACCTTTTCGGTTATCTCCTGAAGCAGTTTTACCTGTCCGGCAAGATATTCCAATTCCTCTTTGGTTATTTTGTAATTCATATCGTACCTGGCTCCGACATAGGCTTGCCTTAACAGCTTGAAAAGCCGTTTTTCCTCATCCGTGTTCTGCGGAAAAATTCCCTTGAATTCAGGACTGAGACGGTCGACTTTTATACCCAACTCGTCAAGATCATGCAGTTTGGGTTTATAGCCGGTAAATACCAATATAACCGTAGCATAAAAGTGTTCCGTCGCCTGATGGAGTTCGAAAGCAGCATTTTTGAGCATTTCTTTTTGAAAACATAATTTATAAGTAGTAAGAAAATTACTTGCACTTTCAAACCAGTCCGGAAAGTCCTTTTGAGCTTTCCCCAAGCGTTGTTTAAGGTTAAGTTCCTTTACCTCCGGAAGCCGGAAACGTTTAGAAGAATAGAGCTGTATTCCTTCTTTTCTTACATCACAGAAGAAATAATTCTTGCGTTTTATCGCCGCCTTGACCTCATCAACGCTGTGCATGATAATACTGAGATGGATATCGCAATCCACTATTCTGCGGGCTTTGCTTTTGATTTTGTTCTGATAGCCTTTGTATTGGTATTTCGGAAGATCTTCCACGATAACAAGCAGGTCATAATCGCTTTTGTATTCGTAAATAATACCGTCATCACCGACATATTTGTCCTCGCCCCAGTCGCCGCGGGCGTAACTGCCGAAGAGGATGATGAACTCGGCGTCGATCATTTCGCTAATGATCCCGGTAACCGCCCTGAGTTCGTCTCTCTTGTATTTCGGCAAATGTGACAATGATTTCTTCATGTGGAAAATATACCGCCATCTTCATGGATTGACAAAGCCGCAAAAAGAGAAAATCTGATTTTAGCCTCATCGTCGGTTTATGACATAAATCGGAACCCCGCTTTTGTCAAGTTCCAAAACTGCAAAACCGTTCGCTTACGCTTACTATTTATAAGTTTTTCCACTTGACAAAAACGAGAACCCGACCGGTAATTACTTCGTTTTCAGGGAAAACAAATTATTTGTTTTCCCTGAAACATATGAATTCGTCCTGAGGATGACTACCCCAGTCCCAATAAGCGTAGTTAAAGACAACACCCAACTGTCTCTATTGTATCTGCAAGTTAGCGCTGTATATTGTTGGGGAATCAATTTTTAAGCGGAAGGCCTTTTATGAAAATACTGAATTTACTGATTTCGGTTTCGATTTTATTTGTGATGTGCTCCTGTGTGGCGCGGCAGGTTGAATTCCGGGATGTTACTCAGGAGGTCGGACTTGCGAAACTCGGCAACCGCAAAGCCGCCTGGGCGGACCTGAATAATGACGGCTGGCCGGATCTGATTTCCGACGGGAAAATCTGGAGAAATTTTAACGGCGGAAATTTTATTGACGTTACCGCCGCTTCCGGTATTGCGCCGGTGACGGGCGCGTGCGTCGTTGCCGACTTTAACGGGGACGGCCGTAAGGATATTTATTTTGTCGCCAAAGGCGGAACGCTGTACCTGGGAAACGGCGATTTTAAATTTATCAAGGGGCGGGCGGCGAAGAATGCTGCGCCCGTATCACGGGGAGCATGCGCGGCGGATCTGGATAATGACGGTTATGTGGATATTTATGTCGCCAATTATGAAATATGGAAACAGCAGCTCGGTTTTGCTGATATAATCCTGCGTAACGACAAGGGTTCGCTGGTCAGACAATGGGAAGCGCCGGATGAAAAGATCCTGCGCGGCCGCGGCGTGACCGCCTGTGATTTCAATAATGACGGCCGGATGGATATTTACGTTTCCAATTACCGTCTGATGCCGAATTTCCTTTGGGTGAACGCGGGCGGCTGGAAAATTGAAGATAAGGCGCGGGAATACGGCTGCGCCGGAACCGAGCGGCGGGACATTGTGTTTAAAAACTGCAAAAAAATACCTTACGGCTGTTCCGGGCACACTATCGGTTCGCTTTGGGCTGACTTCAATAACGATACCTATTTTGATTTGTTCGTAGGGAATTTTTCCCATCCCCCTCTCTGGCAGGATCGGCCGATGCTGCTCAGGAACAGCGGCCCGCGCGGGAAATACCGTTTTATCGACGAAAGCTCAAAGGCCGGGCTGCCCTGGCAGGAATCTTATTGTTCGCCGGCGGCCGCGGATGTCGATAATGACGGGCTGGTGGATATATTTTTCAGTACGGTCTATCCCCGCGATACCGGCCGTTTATTCCGTAATGAGGGCGCGTGGAAATTTAAAGATCTTACGCTGGAAAGCGCGATCAGGGAAAGGCTGTCATATCAGAATGCCTTTGCCGATTTTGACAATGACGGACGGATAGACCTGCTTACCGGCGGGCGTCTTTACCGCAACATCGGGGCGGCCGGAAACTGGCTTGAAATTACATTGCAGGGGAAAGCTCCGAATACCTCGGCGGTCGGCGCCAGGGTTATTGTCGAATGCGGCGATGAAAAATATGTCCGGCAGGTTGAAGCCGGAACCGGCGAGGGCAACCAGAATGATCTGCGGCTGCATTTCGGGATCGGGAGACACCGCGGCCCGGTAAATGTAAAAGTGATCTGGCCGGACGGAAAAATAACGAATCACGTGGCCGAGGCCAATACGGCGGCAGCCATAAAACAGAAATAATAAGCCCGGATCAGAAGTTTATGAGCAGGGTTATCGGCAGAAAACCGTTGGGATTGTAATTTATAACTCCGATCTGGAAACATGAACTTTTCCCCTTGTCTTTCTGGAATTTCCCGGTCTGGAATTGATCGAACATTTTATCCGGCCGGTCGGAAATATTTACGATACCTATCTGGAGACCGTCGAAAAGCGTAGTGGAGACATTGGTTATCCCCAACTGGAAACCGGAGAAAACGGCATCGGCGCAGTTCGCCCATCCCCATTGCATTCCGACTGATTCGGCGGTTTTTGTCTTGACTTCATTTTCCTCGCTGTCGGAACCGGCGTGGTTATATATGCCGATCTGCATGCCGTTCATTTCCACACCCGCTTCATTGAAAAGCCCGATGGTCAGTCCGTTCATGATCCCGGTCGCCGTATTCGACCAGGCAAACTGCAGCCCGTTGGCGTCAACCGATTTGCAGACCAGTCCGGTGTCGAGACCGTTTACCGATTTGTTGCAGGTATAGATGACGGAAAGTCTGAAACAGGTGATGTCGGTATTTTCATCAAAGATTTGGACCGGATTATAAAAACCGAGTTCAATCCAGGCGCTTTTCGGCGCCTTGTCGTCATCATCGTCCGCGTCTTCGGCGGCCTGGCAGAAGCTGAGGCCCATTAAAACCGCGAATAAAAAAACGATAAACTTTTTATTAATGAACATCCGGAAATCTCCTTCTAATTTGGAATTTACTGCTATAAGAACGTATCTTACGAATTTTAAAAAAATACTTGCCGGTAATGAAAAAATCAAGTCAGGACTGCAAACATGATAACAGTAAATCACCAATTACCTGTCGGCTTGCGTTACCCGGCAAAGCGCCTGAAAAATTCATTACTAAGATTGTTGAAAAACAATTATAAGCGTTTATATTAAGAACTCAAAAATTAATCACTGAAAAAAAATAAAGGAATTTACTCATGGTCAGAAAAATAATTATTGCCGGTAACTGGAAAATGAATAAAACCATGGCGGAAGCCAAAGCGCTCGTGAAAGAACTGAAAGGACTAGTTGCGGACGTCAAGGCTGTTGAAATAGTCGTATGTCCGCCGTTTACTGCTTTAAACGCCGTTGTCGAAGCTGCTGCCGGATCGAACATTAAAGTCGGAGCCCAGAACGTGCACTGGGCGGGATCAGGCGCTTTTACCGGAGAAATTTCCGCGGCCATGCTTAAAGAAGCAGGCGTGGAATATGTGATCATCGGTCACAGCGAACGCCGCCAGTATTTCGGCGAGACGGACGCTACTGTCAACCAGCGCCTCAAAGCTGCTCTGGCGGCCGGTTTGAAGCCGATCGTCTGTATTGGTGAAACGCTTGAAGAACGTGAACAGGGCATGACGGAAAAAGTGCTCCTTACGCAACTTGAAGGCGGTTTGGCCGGTTTAAGTTCCGATCAGGTGGCCGGGGTGGTTATCGCTTATGAGCCGGTATGGGCTATCGGTACCGGTAAAACCGCCACTCCGGAAATGGCGGAGGAAACCCATCGTTATATCCGCTGTACTCTCAAGAGTCTGTTTGATGAAGTTGCGGAAGATGTCGTTATTCAATACGGCGGCAGCATGAAAGCTGCTAACTCAGGTCAGTTGGTCGCCCAGAAGAATATTGACGGCGGCCTTATCGGCGGAGCTTCTCTGGAAGCGGAATCCTTTGCCGCACTGATTAAAAATGCGGTCGCCTAGTTCCGGATTTTATGGGAAACGCCTCTGGAAACACGGCGGCAAAATTAAAACAAACGTTAATAAAAATAAAATAAAAATAATATCAAACCTTATGATTTTAAGGTTTGACTTCTGATAAGATACTGCTATTGTGTCTTGTTAAAAATAAATAAGGATGGAATGTAATGGGTGTTGTTACCGTTGTTCTATATACGTTAGTAATAATAGTCGCCTTGCTGCTTATCGGGCTGGTTCTCATACAGCAGTCGAAAGGAGGCGGTTTCGGCGGTTCTTTCGGCGGGGTGGGGGAGTCTGTCTTCGGTGCCCATGCCGGAAGCCATCTTACGAAATTAACCGTAATTTTAACTACGAGTTTTTTTATTTTGACCTTATTGCTGGCGGTTATTGTGAGTCATCGCAGCCGGAGCCGCAGCGTGGCCGAAATTGATGCGGATTCAGCCGGGAAACTGAAAAAAACGGTGGTTGAGAAAAAAGCTGCTCAGGCCGCTGTAAAGGTTGGCGCCGGTAAAAACCTGAAAAATGCGGATAAGACGGTAAAAACGAAAACCGCAGTTGATAAGAAATAGTTCAGTTCAACCGGTGGAACAGATATTTTTAATGTTAAAAGGGGGCAGTATGAAAGCCGTTTTTTTAGTATTATTATCTATTACTGCTTTTGTGAGCTTCGGACAATCGGACGCGTTGTTTAAAAATGGTTCCATTAAGCTGGAATACAGTCCGACTCCCCAATTCTACCTTTTCAATAAAAGCGCGGTAAACAAGACCGGTTCCCCCGGCTGGCTGCTGGTCACAGTAACCTACACTACCGCGGGCAATAAGAATAACGGCAAAACCCTTTGGCTTGACGACATTACCATGGAAACGGAACTGGTTATTCCCGCCTCATACCAGTCGCGAAATGTGGTTGCGCTGCTGAAAGGAAAAACTATTTTCTGGTCGATTCCGCTGGATGGCAAAAAACATCAGGCCATGGGCTGCGTACCGCCGCAGGTTATTGCCCGTTTCGCGCGTAAAGGGAATAAAATAGAAACTTCCAAAATGATGGCCAGGGTAACTTTTTATACCTCCAGCCGTAAGATCCTTGCGCGCATCCATAGTTCATCCGGCAACCGTGTCAGAGATTATTTCGCTAAAATCGGCGGAGCCGTATCTTCCGGGGTTTTAACGGTTGAGGATATTGTCATGCCGAGGACCAAGACCCCCTGGGGAGTTATTAACTATGAACTTTTTGATCTGATAAAACCCGATCCGCAGAAGTAAAAATTTGAGAATTATCATTTATGGCAAAAGAGAATAGAGTTTTAACGATTGACATCGGCAGTGACTGCCTGAAAATGGCTGAATTCGTGTATCCGCCTGAAGGCGGGATAAAACTTGAAAAATTTGCCTTTCTTGAATATGATGAAGAATATAAAGACCGGGAACTTGCCGAACAATTTACGCATGCCTACCGCAAACTCCTCGATGGAAATGAATTTCTGGCCAGAAAAGTCAGGGTGGCCATTTCCGGACAGTCCGCATTTTCCCGCTTGAGCAAGCTGCCCCCTCTGGGCGGTGACGTTCAGCATATTGAGCAGATCATCGAATATGAAGCCAAACAGACCGTTCCTTATGCGATGGAGGAGGTGGTCTGGGATTATCAGTTGATTATCCATAAGGATGAAGCGGAAAAAGCTGACGGCGAAACCGTGGAGACGGCGTCGCCGACTGAAGAAATGGAAGCTCTTTTTGTCGCGGTTAAAGATGACTTCGTTACGGAACTTTCGGAAATCATACAGGACTCCGACAAGGAAATCGTTTCGATAGAGACCGCGCCTATCGCTTTCTTCAATGCGGCGAAGGCGAATTTGCCGGATGACGGGCATTGCGATCTCTTATTGAATATCGGCGGCCGCTGTTCAAGCTTGCTTTTTTCCGACAAAGGACGGATTTTTACCCGTACTATTCCAATCGCCGGAGCATCTATAACTCAGCAGATCAGCAAGGAATTCGATATATCTCTGGCTGACGCGGAAGAGTTGAAATGCCGTCACGGTTTTGTCGCTCTCGGCGGCGCTTATGAAGAACCTGAATCTGAAGTGGCCGCGGTTATCTCGAAAATCGCCCGTAATGTCATGACCCGGCTGCACGGTGAAATAAACCGTTCCATAAATGTCTGGCGTTCTCAATACAAAGGCAACCGTCCCACCCGTTTGTTTCTCGGCGGCGGCAGTTCCCTGATGGCGTATACGCCCCGTTTCTTTAATGAAAAATTGAGGATTCCGGTTGAATATCTTAATTCCTTTCAGATAGTTACGCTTGGTGAGAATATCAACCGGGAGGAACTTCTCGACGTCGCGCCGATGTTTTCGGAACTTACCGGTATGGCGTTGCGCGAAATCAGCGCTGTGCCTGTTGAAATATCTCTCATGCCTGATGTTATTAAAAAACATAAAGCTCTGCAGAAAAAGAAACCTTATTTTTACGCCAGTGCGGTTTCCATTATCTTGTGCCTGCTGGTCTTCTACTGGGTGGTTTCCACAAAACGCGATTATGACAAAGGCTGTGTTGAAAAAGTGCTTGCCGAGGTTGAAAAAACAGAAAAAATAAGTGCCGAGGTGCGTTCCGTAGCCGCAAAACTTGCCGGTTCTCAGGGCAGATATAATAAGGCTATTGAAATGGCGGATAAAAGGTCTCAGTGGGTTACCGTACTTACTGAGCTTCAAAATATCCTTCCCGATAAATGGTGGCTGACTTCTTTAACCGCATCTTCGGAAAAACAGGAAAAGGCCCAGCCGGTAAAGCGTAGAACAGAGGATCTTGCCAGCGCCAGCATGTTTGACGCCGGCCCCGCGCGCGGCAGAAGCGCCGGCCCGGTTAAAAATGTCGAATTGCGATGGCTGAAATTAACCGGTCACTCAGTGGTTCTGGGAAGTGATTTGTTGTTGGATGAAGTTTTTAAGAAAAGGATTGAAGCGTCCAAATATTTTGACAGCAACATTGTTTTTGACAGTTATGAAATTATTAAAGGTGAGAACAATTTTATAACTTTTGAAATACAGATAAAGTTGAAGACGCCGATAAAGAAGTAAATATTCTTTGCAGCCAAAGAGGGAACTGTAATATTTATTATGAGTAAAAAGTTTATAAAAAAGAATATTTTCATGATTGTTTTCATGAGCATCGCTTTTATTGCGGTTATCGCTCTCCTGGTTATGGTATTTTTTGAGCATAAATCGATGCGGGAATATGACGCTAAAAAAGTTGAACTCCTGAAGAAAATCAATAAAATCTTTAAACAGCAGTATACGCCGGTTAAGGTTAATGTCCTCCGCATAGAAGGCGACGCCAAGGAATTTGATCTGGAAAGCAAGAAAGTTGAACAAAAGTTCGGTCATCCTTATGAGTTTGCCCTCAGGAGGTTTGCGGAAGTTGTAGCCATACCGCTTAATGACTTCAGGGCAAAGTTCGGGGAATTCTGGGATTCACAGAAAGGAAAGACGACCAGGGACTTAATATTCCGGCGCTATAAGGTCAGGCAATTCGGCGAGGATTTTCCCAATCACAGATCGACCTGGAACGAGGCGATGAATGCGTTCATGCAGGAAGCGCAGAAAGCGACTTTGGAAGAGATTGACGCCACTAATGTCGACGGAATTTTCCTGGCGGCAATGGGCAAGGGGCGCCAGTTTTCTGATTCTCCTCAGCGCTGCCAGACTTTCATGAAGCGAATGCGTTACAATATGATCGAGTATTATGGAAAGAAGAAAGTCGATTGTGCCGACACGAATTTTTCTTTTGACGACAGCCGGGAACCTGCGGCCGGCGACATTGAAGCGATTGCCAATGCCTGGGAAATAGTGTCTGATCTCGCGAAGCGGGTTGCCGACGCAAAGATTGACCCTAAAAAAGATACGCTTCAGCTTGTAGAATTTTCAAAACGCGGACTGACAGGAGAAAAGGACGGGGATTATACCTTTTACCGCTTCAGCTTTACTGTAAATGCGGATATAGCTACCATCCGCCGTATATTTAAAAAACTCTATGAAGCTTATACTGAAAACCGGGTTTATGCAGTCAGAGATATCAGGATTTACAGAATGGTTGATAAAGTAAGTGATATTCTTGCTGAAAGCGAAAGGCTTAAAGATGAAATAGATTACGATACGAAGAAAAGTGATGAAAAAGAGGTAAAACCGCCTGAAAACGGACGTCCAGATCCGAAAGGCGGTGATTTAAAGCGTTTCGGCGCGCCCCCGGCCAAAACCAGCGCTCCCAAGAAAAGCGTTAAGGAAAAAGAGCAAAAGAAAATATTAACTCCCAAGAGTCCCGGATATGCCAGAACGATTATCGGCGGCAATAATATTTGCCGGGCTGAGTTTGAGGTAGATTATATTGTCTGTGAGAATATACCTAATGATTGATATCGGAGGTTAGAACTTGGATTTTCTGAAGAAACATTATGAAAAGATGATTTTGGCGTTTTTTCTGCTTATCTTTGTATTCCTGCTTTTTTATCTGATTGATCTGAGTAAATCGACCAATACGATTACTAAAAAAGACTTGCAGATACCTGCTCCGGATCCGAACTACGTAAAAAATGATTTTTCTCATAAAAAATATCAGATCAATTATATTTTTAACAAAGACTGTGTCTGGGATAAATCCACAGTACGCAGCGACAAAGACAATATATATTCAGATTTGCTGATACCATATAAATGCGCCCGTTGTCCATTTTGCGAAAAAGTTATTCCGTGTGATTATTTTTACGGGTCTCTGGATAATCCCCGTCATTGTCCTTTATGTAACAAACCGTTGCCCAGGCCGTTCAAGGATCCGGATGATACCACCATTATAAAAGATGGCGGCAGTCTTGACCGGGACAATGATGGTATTCCTAATGTTACTGAAATAAAGCTGGGGCTTGATCCTGATAATCCGGATGATGCTTTATATGATATGGACGGAGACGGTTTTCCGAACGTATTTGAATATAAAGAGGGAACCAATATTCAAAATGCAAAATCCCATCCGGAAATGTATAAACGCCTGCAGCTGCTTGAATTTCGTGAGACTTTGCTGCCTTACAAACTTAAAACAGTGGTTACGAACAATAAGAAAGAGGCCAGAGAATGGGATGTCCAGATAAATGAGCTCCAGGAAGACGGCAAGATAAAAACCAGATTCAAATATCTCGGCAGCTCCCTGGAGATGGATAAAACCAATTATAAGATCGTAAAAATAGAGCCTGATTATCAGGAAGAAAGACGCGGCGGGACTATTGTCAAGACTGACAGATCCAAGATCATGTTCGAATCTTATGACGGTAAATACAAAATTACGATGCAGGTGGATAAGGATGTGTACTCGCCGAAACCCAAAGCCGTTATTGAAGACCTGGCGAACGGCAAACAGTATCATGTCGGATCCGGTGACGATATAGTAATGCATGTGAAGTACAAATCAGCCAAGGGACGCGATAAAACCGAAACCGTAAAATATAATGTAGTCAAGGTTGACAGAAAGGGAAAACAAGTTATTATCGAGTTCAAAGATAAAAAATCCAGAAAAGTTAAACAATATTCTATTACGGCGAAAGCTCTTATGCCCAGAATAAAACAGAAAGTGGAAGAGCGTCAATTGAATGAAGAGCCGGGCAGAGTTGCTCCCGGTTCACTCGAAGCGCCGCCCGGAGAGGCGCCGGCTAATATTTCTTCTCGCAAGAAAAAAAGTAGAAAATTTTAATCTGAAACCATATGGGTAACGGGTAGGAACATGAAGATATTATTGAAAAAAATCTCGCGTCTTTTGGGGGTGGCTGCATTATTCTGCGGATTGGTTCCGGGTCTGAAGATATTTGCCGGGGAAACGGATATTAATAAATTAGTAACCGATACCCGGCAACAGCGGGAGACTCAATTTGTCCGTATCCGGCAATTAATTGAAAAAGCCCGTGACGCCGCTTATAAAGGACAATATTCGGAAGCAGGCGATTCGTATGATAAAGCAGACAGACTGCTGAAGAATTTGAGCGGACAACTTGCTGAGTTCAAAAAACATTCGCTGGAAAAAGAAATAAGAAAATTCAAGGAGAGTTGGGCAGCTTTCCTTATGAAAAAAGCCAGAAGGGCCAAACTCCAGAAAAAATTTGAAGACGCTATTAATTTTGCCGCTGAAGCAACTTTGGTTGACGTTCACAAGAATGAAGAAGTCGGCAGGTTCATCGAGTCCTGTAAGGAAGAAAGAAAAGGAGTGGAATTCAGGAAAAAGACCACACTGTCCGAATTTAATCCTAAAGTTATCAGCAATGAGAAAGAGATAGATGCCTTATACCGCGAAGCTGAAGTTTTTTATAAGAACAGGAAATATGACAAGGTCAGACAAATTCTTGAAGGTATATTTCTTATTGATCCTTATCACAAAAAATCAATCAGGCTTCTGGGACAAACTTATGACATGATGTACCAGTACGGCAATCAGCGCCGGGTAGCTGACGTTCAGGGGATGCTTGCCTATAACACCTGGAAATGGATTGATCCCGTGTTGCCCACCCATCTTGAGCAGGAAAGCAGTGTTACCATGACAGTCCAGCGTAATATCGCGTCTTCAACTTATGCTAAACTGGAAAGAATTATTTTCCCCAATATAGAATTTGACGATGCCGATATTTTTTCTGTCTGTCGTTTCCTTTCCCGCCTGAGCAAGCGTTGCGACCCCGATAAAGTGGGGGTTAATGTAATGGGCGCTTTTGATAAAAGTACAGCCGACCAGTTGTTTAAAGTTACCATGAGTTTCAGTAATATTCCAATGAGTGAAGTATTGCGTTATTTGTGTCAGAATGTCGGTCTTAAGTACAAGATAGAAGAAGGAGTGGTTATTCTCGGAACCAACGTTGATGAGATGCAGACGGAGTATTTCCCCGTCCGCGCTGATCTGATCGCAAGTATTACCGGAACCCCGGCCGCTGATACCGGAGCTGCCGGTGCCGGCGGTGCCGGCGGCGGTGGCGGCGGTGGCGGCGGCGGAAACACCGAAAGTATGACGGAAAAGGATGCTGACTTTTTTGATAAGGAAACGACTTTTGAAGACAGCGCTGACAAGAAAAAAGCCGCACCTACTTTGACTTCTCAGGCTTTGATGAAGTTTTTTGGAGACCGCGGTGTTAAATTC
Source organism: Victivallaceae bacterium (assembly GCA_028717165.1). GTDB lineage: Bacteria > Verrucomicrobiota > Lentisphaeria > Victivallales > Victivallaceae > JAHOYW01. The sequence goes on from JAQUOK010000013.1 coordinate 15,274, forward strand.
GGAAGCGATGCGACAATCGCTTACAGCAGGCGTTCCGGTAAACTGGTGGTGAAAAATACCCTCATCAATCTCAGAAGGCTTGAGGAACTGCTGCGTCAGTACGATTTGATCAATACGCCGCTGGTGCTTATTGAAACTAAAGTTATTGAGATCGGCATGACGGATGTCGAGGAACTGGGTTTCAGGTGGGATTTCAGTTTTACTAAAGGTACTGCGGGGGAATCCGGTTATTGGGGCGTGACTCAGGCATATCATCCATTGCGTTATTATCAGGATACGAACGCTACAAGTGTAAGTTATGCCGATACTTCCGATATCCCGTTTAAAGTTCTTAATCAGCTTAAAATCCTGCCGAATTTCGCGCAGGGGCTGTTCGGAAGCGATGTAACCGCCGATCTTTCTCTTTCCATAGAGGCGGTTGCCAGGAATACCCGTACGGAGACTCTTTCCTCTCCGAAAATTATCACTACCAGCGGACATGAGGCCAATATCCGCATGGTTGAGGAAAGGTATTACCCTTCCAGTTGGGAAAATCCGGAAATTACGGTTAATAACAATACCGTCCAGCTTCAGGCCCCGATCCCGGAATTTGACGATTCCACCGATATCGGTATTCTTTTGACCGTTAACCCCGTGGTAAATCCTGACAATTATACGATTACCCTTCATGTAAAACCGGAAATTGTAAGTTTTATAAAATTTTCCGAGTATACTGTGACCGTTGAGCAGGGAACAATGGCTGAAGATGGAACGGCGACACCTTCCGTTTCCGCAGTTTATAAAATAAAGATGCCTGAAATCGGCCGCCGCAATATAGATACGCATATAAAAGTTTATGACGGTGAAACGATTGTCCTGGGAGGTATGATCAGCAACCGCAATGTATACCGCGATGACAAGTGGCCGATCATCGGAGATATACCTCTTATCGGCCGTTTGTTCAGCAGTCAACTGGCGCTTACGGAGCAGATCAAGCTGCTGATTTTCCTGACTGCCAGGCTGATAAATAATGATGGCGTACCTGTACGTCGCGGAAAAGAGCAGGCCGTCCCGGACTTTTACAGATAATTTTTTGGCGTGTTATTCGGAGGATACCCTATGTGCCCGTTGAAATTTTTTAGATTGGGAAAAATAATGCTGAATATGCTGACTATTTTGTTGCTGGTCTGTCCTTTACTGCTTGTCGCTGATGACAGGGCGGAACGCATAGAGCAGCAGATAAATAAGAGCGTCAGTATAATGCGTTCTTCTCAACAGCAGAAAGAAGCTAAAGCGGAAAATATTATTCGTACCGCCAAGGATTTATTCGTTCACGGTAAATACAAACAGGCGATAGATCAGTATCTGGAGGCGGTCAATATTTTGCAGACCATCGGCTTCAGCGGAGAAAGCGCCCCCTTTACTAAAAAGATCGATTACTGTAAGGAACAGATCTATCAGTGTTACTATTACTGGGCAATGGAGCTTGTCGAAAAAGTTGAAGAAAAATCTTTCGGCAAGGATTATGCGGAAGCCATCAGGCTGTGTAATGAAGCCGCTAAAATATATCCTCCCTGCAAAAGTGAAATGGATAAAAAGATAAAAAGGTTTACTGTTCTGAAAGATGCTGCCGCCAAAAGATATGCGACTTCTGAGAATAAGCTTGTTCCCGGGAAAAAAGAGAACACTTATGATACTCTGGTATTGCTTAAACAGGCCGAGTTGCTGGAAAAAGCGGGTAAATACGGGCTTGCCAAGGAAAAATATGAGCAAATCCTTTTGAATGACTTATATAACTATAAAGCTATTGAAGGTTTGAGGGCCGTAAATAAGATAATTGATAAGATGGGGACGCGGCGTTTGTATACCCAGGACAAGGAGCGGATGGCGGAGGTCGTTTGGGAAATGGCGACTCCGATAGTTCCTGAAGTCAGGAATGATGGGCGCCAGGCTATTGAAAAACCGATAAAAAAATACATGTCGGAAAGTAAAATCAAAGAAAAATTAAAAAGTATTATTATCCCGAGAATTGACTTTGAAGATATAACCGTCGAGACTGCGGTCCGGCATTTGCGCGAACAAAGCAAGCAACTGG
>JAQUOK010000014.1 GCA_028717165.1 Victivallaceae bacterium
TGGTAATTTACTGCTCAGATATTTTCGCCGGCATTCAAACCGACACCGAAATAAAACTCCGCGTCCGGACCACTTTGGATAAGCTGATAAAAAATTTCTATGAAGAACTGAGAAATACCCTGCTTAATTACGGTTTCATCGGCTACAGAAGACGCTGGCGGCACCATGATTTTCCGGTCGCCACCTTCCTGAAACTCTACAGCCTCATTCACGGCCGCACGCCTTCTCCGTCTTCCCTGCCCCGCTGCCTGAAATGCCTTCAGGAAATAGCAGCGGAAAATCCGGGATTTCTTTTTACCGACAAATAACTCTGCATCAGTGAAGCCGGTTAAGTTTCATACAAGGAATTTGTTATTTGACGGGATAAACAGGATAATACAGGATAAAAAGTGGTTTTGAGTAGTGCCGAGAGCAGCCTTGCTCCGGCACCGAGAGTCTGAAAGGCGGATATAAACTTTATTGGTCACGGTGCGAGACCGCACTCGTGACTACTGAAAATTCCCGGCGGAGCCGGTCAGTCAATAATTTGCGTTGCGGCGGCAGGCGCCGAGCATATCGCTCATATGCGACATGGTCATTTCGTTCTGGATGTCCAGACAGTACATCAGGTCGCGGATCGAAAGCAGTGCGATAATTTTACCGTTTTCCGTCAGGGGTATATGTCTGATATGGTGTTGCCGCATACAGCGGACAACGCTGTTCACATTGTCTTCGAGGTCAGTACAGATAAGGTTCCGGGACATGATCTTCGATACCGGAAGGGTTTCAAAATTGCTGTAGTTGGCACAGCTGGTGATTATATCCCGTTCAGAAACGATTCCCGCGTAAACCCCGTCTTCCTTTGCCGGCATATTTACCAGTATGGCGCCTATTTTTTCCGCATACATCATTTTTGCCGCTTCTTTGACCGTGGCGTCGAAAGCTATTACGTATATCGGCTTATGCTTCCGTCTTATTTTTTCAGCGAGAACCCGTTTCATTTTCATTTCAGCCGCACTCCCTGGTTATAATATTAACGTCTTCCTGATTCTATTATAATCGCGCAGAGAAAAATTATCCACAAATACAGGCGTTTTCCTGTAAAAAATTTCGCTTTTTTTCCGGCTAGTTTTACCGGGAAAACGTGCTTCAGAGGCTTTACTGCCTCGATTATGAAGATTTTTTTCAATAACGACTATTTACCGAGGACAAAATCAATGGCATCCATAAAACCTTCCGCGCTTACCTGGACGGTATAGTTAGCCACCTGCCGGGAGGCAGTTTCGCTCATGTGGGCAATCAATTCCGGATTGGTGATGAACTTTCTCATATAACGCACCAGGGATTCGTCATCATTGTCATAAAACGAATAACCGGTATAACCGTCTATAACAAATTCGCCGCCGCATTCGCAGGCATTATTAATAATGGTGGGCAAACCCCATTCCATGGCAAAATTGCCCATATCGCCCCAGTAGTATTTCGAAGCCGACATTACGAATACGTCGGCGGCGCAAAAATAATAACCGCTCTTTTCAATACTGCATTTCCCGGCAACAATCAGACGTCCCTTGAAATCCCTGCCCAGCAAATCATATATTTTCTGTTTTTTGGTTTCCTCGCCAATAAAGATCAAAGCTATCTGAGGATAATTTCGCAGAAGCGACATGGCTTTTATCAGAGAACTCGCCTGCGTGTCGTTCATCCAGTCGTGATACAGCAGAAACACTATTTCCGTCTGGGCAATATCGAGACCTTCCCGGATTTGATTGCGGTCATAAAATTTCTTCTGACTTTCCACGATTGAAGCGTCTATCACATTGGGAGCAAGAAATATTTTTTCGGAAGGCACGCCTAAATTGGATAAGCGCCATTTGGCAGTGTATCCCAGCAGACAAAAAGCGTCAACATTGCTGAAACACCATTTCAGATGTAAATTTGAAAGGAACGACTCGGATTTTTTCTGCAGGTCTATTATGCGCTCAATCATTGTATGCAGGATGACTTTATAATGGAATTTATCCGCCTGTTTGACCAGCTGCCGCTCAAAATGATACCAGTAGTCATACAACACGGCAACGTCTATTTTCTCCGCGGTCAGAAACCCCTGCGGAAGGCGGATTTTCCCTTTCGTCGACAGAATAACCTGAAACTCAAGTTCCTGAAACATTTTCTCGTATGCGTCAAATTTTTCCCGGCTTATCTCAGCATCATAAGTAAAAATATACATCTTTACCGTGTACTGCCGGCGAGAGTTTATTAAACGCCACAAAGCAATCTGGTGAATATTAAAATCCGTTGTAAAAATACCGATTTTTATCACTGCACTCTCCTGATTTGCTATAATATAGCAAGGCAAAACGAAAATAAAAGCGCTTTTACCTAAATCGCCGGGGGGTTAGAAATCATTAATGCGCGCTTCCAGCGCCAGCCGTTCTTCGCTGCTCAGCTTCGCATAGTCTTTGTAGAATCTGGACATGGAGGCGATCATCGCGAAAAATAACATCAACTGATAATAATTAGGCGCCTGTTTAAGAACCCATTCAAGGTAAGACTGCGCAAATATCGCAGCCAGGCCGCCGCCGATGCCGATCGGCAGATAAACCAGTTTGGAACGCCGGTAACGACGGATATTCCTCAGGTTCATAATATAAAAGTACAGTATCATAACTATATAGACATACATATTGAACCAGCCGGTTTCCGCGGCGATCATCAGGTAAACGCTCTCGACAAGACCCTCCTTAAAGCCTTCCGGCATATAGTGTTTACTGTACGGATACTCGGCATTAACCTTTATACCGAAATTATTGAGCCCGATTCCGCAATCTTTGTCATTTGCCATATTGGTAGCTGACACCGCCAGGTTTTCCCTTGATTCCAGAGAAGATTCCGGCGCATGCAGGAACCTTTCGTAGATTGAATTGGCATAGAACAGCAGACCGCCCATCGCCACCAGGAACATAAACATGAATACAGCTACTTTACGGGCTCTGAACTTGATAAGGAAGGAAAAGAACACCACCAGCGTACAGGCGCCGGCATAACACGCCACCCCGGCACGGGAAAGCGTCATCACTTCGATGAGACAGCAGAGCCCGAATATCCCGGTCACATATAAGGTTCTGAATCCTATCATCCTTATCTCAAACAGGACTGAGAGAAAAATAGCGCCGATGGTCATGACATACATCGCCAATGAGTTCTGGTGAGTAAACGGCCCATAAGGCTGGTAAACCCCCATTCTCCACTGATAGATCACCATCATGAACATATATACGACCAGCAGCGGCATTATTTTAATTACCTTTCTTATCTGACCGAAATCAATGAAATAGTTATACCATACCATGTAGAACAGGAACATCTTGACCATTTTCAGCACTTCGAACCAGGAGTACATGGTATTCGCGGAATTCTGAATCGACAGCATGCTTAAGCCCAGATATAAGCCGTAAAGCAAAGAGCCCGGCGGAAAGAGTTTTATCTTGTATTTAGGTTTCAGGAGCATGACGCAGAAGATGATTAAAGTGGCCAGATCCACGACGCTTATTTCATAGCCCCTGGAAGTACCGCGATAGTCCTTGACTGACTCGAAATTAATAGTAAGACTGAGATTACAGGTAAAAAACATCATCAGAAAGATTATTATTCTTTCGACGAACCTGTTGCTGTAAGCGAGAATGATCCCGGCCGGTACCCCCAAGAGGAGCGCAGCAAAAAAAATGACTTCTTTATATTCGCTCAAACCACTACCTTTTCAGATTAAAACAATTCAGACAGGGCTGCCCAAAGTCAACATGCAATTTTTTTCGTGCTGCTAATTTAATCCGCTCCCGCCCCGACGCCGCCGATTGCAACATTGGCGCCGCCGAACGGCCCGGCCAGCATGTTAAGAGCGGCTATAGTAGGAACGATCTTCCTGACAGTATCATTGTATTCTGACAACCCGCCTTTCGGTACGTAGACGACATCGTTGGGATTCAGCGTAAAATCGAAGCCGTCCCCGTCCAGGATATTATCGATATTGACTTTGTACACTTTCGGATTCACCACTCCGCCGCGGATGATCAGTACCATTTCCGAATGTTCCACGGTCAGGCCGCGGGCATACGTCAAGGCCTGCAAAAGCGTCAAATCCTTTTTGTATCCGATACACGACGGATTGTTAACCGCCCCCATAACATAGACTGACGTATTCAGGTTGGACGGGATATAAATATAATCGCCGTTCATCAGCGGAATATTATTGAGCATATTTCCTTCATACAGGGCCTTTACAAAATCAACCGGCAGGATTTTTCCCTCACGCATTATATAAGCGTCATTCAGGTTGGCTATTTCGACGGAATCTCCGTCAAAAATACCCATGACAAAACCGCCGGCCATGGCTATCGCGTCCGTCAGCCGGGTATTCTGGGAGAGTGGATAACGGTTGGGCCGGTTTACTTTGCCGAGAATAGTGAAACTGGCGCTCTGAATATGGATCGGCGCCAGGGATACTTTAGGGTTGCGGATATATTGACCGAGCGCCGTTTCGATTTTCTGAGTCGCCTCGGTCATGGTCAGACCGCTGATATTGACGGGGCCGGTCAAAGATATGCTGACATAGCCGTCAGGCGTCACCGTCAGCCCTTTTTCCAGCAATTCCGGATTATCGTAGACGGAAAAATTGAATACGTCCCCGCCGGCAATCCGGTACGGCTGCGGTTTGACTTTCTGCAAGGCAACCAGCTCTTTTTTTATTTCCTCAGGAGTCTTCCGGTCAACCCGCACTTCCTCCAGTTCCTGTTTCTGGGCAAGTTTGAGCGGCACCTGCGGCATAACCGTATGGTGGCAGCCGCTAAGACCGGCAAAACAGAAAACGGCAACAGCCGCTGAAACAAGGTTGAATTTCATTTGCGCTCCGGCTTTCATCATATACTCAAATACCTCTGGCAAAATATCTTTTTTCCACGGAGTTAACGATACCGCCGATATTTTCAACCTGGTGTTCCTTCAGATGCTTGACGCATTTAAGCATCGCCAATTTTTTCGTCTTCTTAAATTTAGCCATCAGGACAGTGGAATCTGCGACCGAACAGATCGTTACGAACAGGGGCTCGTTCTTCCTGAAATCGAACAATTCCCAGAAAATAAAATCATAATCTTTAAAACAGCCAAGAAATTTTTCAATCTGAGTCGGCTTCATCGGTACAATATAACTGTAATTGTCCAAAAGAAAATAAAGGTGATCATTATTTTCTTCAGCCAGTTCAACATCTATTTCCTGTTCGTTGTAAATATAATCGTTAACCTTATATTTGACAAGCCCGGAAGCCAATTCGCTGCAACTGGAAATATAAAGAATTTTTTTATTCATGGGGCCGAAAACATCGATACATTTCTTTATGAAGAAAGTTTTTCCGGTTTCTCCGCCCACGTCGCCAAAGGCTATAAGCACATTTTTCCTGTGACTGTCAATATCCGCCTTGAATATTTTGCCGAAAACGATTTGGACAGCCGAATAGAATTTTTTCAGCCTGACTTCATTGATCCGGGGCAGGCTCCCCAAGGGGGTGATATGCATGACATGCTCGATATCGAACCGCGATTTTACGGTCAAATCTACTACTTCAGCCATAACCGCACAGATAACTCCCAGTAAAGCCGCTATCACGAACCCGAAGAGAAGTTTTTTCCGGCGTTTATCAGTAGCGGGATAAACCGGCGGCTCAGCCTGTTCAAATATCCTGAGGTCACTGACGTTGGAACTCAAAGCCAGGCCCATTTCAGTAACTCCGATGTCGATTTTTTTGAGAAGCTCATGGGATAAAGTTATTTTTCGTTTTATTTCACTGTAGTCGTCGGAAGTTTTGGCAAGCTCATCAAGCTTAGCCACGAGTTTAGGCTTCTCCTGAGCATATCTTTCCAGCTCGAACTGCAGACTTTTTATCTCGGTTTCAGCCTTGAATATCTGTTCCTCCAGGTTGGTAAGCTGGGTGTTTGTACCGTAAATGATCTTTCCGGGAGGGCGTTTCGTCTGTTTCTCAGCTTCTATTTTTTTCTCCATGGCCGCAACTTCGGCTATGACTTTCTTGACTTTGGGATTGATATCCGTAAAGCGCTGACGCAGTGCCGCAAGTTCGTTTTTCTTCAGGACCAGTTCAGTATCGTTGACCGTGGTAATTTCATAGGAAAGCTTTACTTCCGGATCAAGTTTCTTGATTTTTTCCTTATATTCTCTGACTTGTATTTCAAGGGCTTTCTGCCGGCCTTCGGTTTTAAGTATCTTATCGTTCAGTTCAGCGAGGTCCTTCAGGTCTTTCGCAAGTTCCAGGTCCTTTTCATTAACATGATGTTTTTCGAGGTAGGCCTCCTTCTCGTCCTCAAGTTTCTGGATCCTGTCCAGAACCACAATTTTCTGATGGGCAAAATAGTCATATCTCTTCTGTACCGCCCGGTTCATCATTTTTTCATAATTGTCCAGAAACACCCTGGAAAGCTCGTTCGCAATATCGGAGGAAGTTCTGGGATTGTCGGTAACGGCAGTAACATTGATCATATTCTTATTTTTTTCCCCGACGGTAACCTCGGTAGCGCCGTACAACCCTTCCACCGTCATAGCCAGTTTCAGGTTTTTCGTCACGGCCCGCATATTGCTCTTGGAGCGCACCATTTCCTTAATGACTTCAGCCGACAGCGGTTTACGCAAAGTGGACAGTTCGTTTTCTTTGGCGCTTTCCTCCTGTACGCTTTTAAACAATATGCAGGTGGCCTTCCATTTCTTCGGCTGGCTGTATATATAAGCGACGGTCAGCGCCATAACGGAAACCGGCACAAGCATCAGAAAAGGCAGGCGGCGGTAGAGAGAAATAAAAAAGACCCGGACATCGTATTTGAAAATATCTAAATCTATTCCGCCCAGAATGGTCTGCTGTTCTTCTTCCGAACTTTTATATATATCCGCCATTTATAGTATTTTTTCCCGGTTGAACAAGGCATTAACTGATTCTGTTCCAGCATATAAAAAACTGTTTTTCCCGTACACGCTTATTATACTTGCCCGAACAGCAATGTTCAAACAGCAAACCGAGCAAAACCCGCAAAAGGCCAAGACGGGGATTTTGCCCTGAAAACACGTAACGCCATCCGAACCGCCGCATGAAGATAAAATTAAAAGCAAAATCTTTCATGGCCGCCGCCGGGCGCCTGTCCTTACTGAACGGGTCTTTCTCTTCGAAAGCGTTATCCAGTTCCTGCAGGTTGTTAAGCGCGAGGCCGTAACAGATACTGAAAAAATACCGGCAGGTCTTTTCATACAGGTTCATTGCCGCATCCAGCAGTTCGAGAAGTTCAGGCATTGGACAAATCCGGGGAGAAAGTTTGAAATCCGTCGCTTTTTCGTACAAGTCCACATCATACGGATCGGCCTTCTTCCCGGCATGTGCTTTCAGAAGAGCAAGTCTTTCCGGCAGCGAAAGACAATATTGTTTCTGCACCAATAAGAAAATATCACCGCAGGCAAGCACCGTTTTATACAGGTTGCGCCCGATAAAATCAAGTTCATCCGGGGAATCGCCGCCTTTCTCAAGCGCTTCTTTCGCCAGCAGCAGTCCCGCCCCCCGGTTCAGAAGCAGTTGCAGGCCTTCCGTCCGGGGCAGATCCCGCAATTCATAGTCCGGCAGGCAGCGCATAATGTCCTTGCTGCCGTAAACGACCTGATGCCCCTCTTTCAACTCCTGCCACATCATGGTCAGAGGCATGCGGGAAAGCTGCTTCAGGGTTTTCGCCCTGCCGAAGTCAAGCTCGACGCCGATTTCGCGGCTGAACTTCTTCCCCACAGCCGCCAGAAACCGGTCTATCCTCCGGCGTTCCCAAAAGCTGACGTTTTCGGTTATGACAAAGAAATCAAGGTCGTTATAAAGTTTCTTTTCCCCGTTCACGTCCACCAGGACGCCGCCTTCCCCCCGGCCGTAACCGCCGCCGAGGACAATCGCGGCGATGCTGCGGGCGAAACCGGACATTTTCACGGCTTCCGCTATGGCAGCGAGGTAGCCGTCCAGCATTTCATCAAATGCGGCGTCTCCGTTCAATGTATATCGGCTTTGTCTCATAGGCCGGCAAACCGCGCTTTTAAAAACTCCGCGGCTCTCTTCTGGTTGTCTGAAGGACTGGTGAAATTGCTGTCCAGCAGCAAGTCCGCATATTTACCGTACGGCTCGATATATTCGGCATGCATGGGCCGGACGTCGTTAAGATATTGCCGCAAAACCATTTCCACCGGCAAACGGCGCACCGCAATATCTCTTTCGACCCGCCGCGCCAGCCGGATGTCGGCATCGGCACGAACGAAGATCCCCGCCGCGGCCAGTTTGCGGAGTTTTTCGAAATAGAGGGTGAAAATACCCTCAAGGATTATAAAATCCGCCGTTTTCACATAACTGTCCAGTTCGCATATCCGGTGAGTTTTGAAATCATAACGGCGCTCACGCACTTTCCGGTGAGCCTGCAGGTCCCGCAAATGCCGGAACAGCAGTTCCGAATCAACCGCATCCGGGCTGTCAAAATTTTTACTATCGGCCGCCGCCGGATCCCAGCCGCTCAAATCGTAATAATAATTGTCCATCGAAATAAGCGCCGTCGGCCCCATGTCCGACATTGATTCGACCAGCCCCCCGGCGAGAGTGGTTTTCCCGGAACAGGAACCGCCGCAGATAAGAATTATATTACTTTTTTTTGCCATGTACCGTTCCGAAGAAGTTAAAGATAAGGGTTCTGAAAAATATGGACACATTCAGGCCTATGGTTTCATGCTTGGAATAAAACAATTCGTTAACCTGGCGCTTTTCATCACTCTGAACCTCCCCGTACATGTCGCTGAGGGAAAAAACCGCCGGACGATAATTCGACAGTTCCCTGACGTTATACAGGGCCTCGGCGGTCGCCGGCTGCGGCGCATTGCCTATCAGGCGCAAAGTCCGGTTCATGCACAGGGGAATAAGGTGAAATTTATGCAGGCTCAATTTGATGAACAATTTATTGGCGCCGCGGTCGGACTGGGAAATAAACCGTTTCAGGCTGACTTTACGGATGCCGTTCTTATCCTTCCATATGGGAATTTTCTTATAAGTGCACTTGACCCAGGGACGCAATAATATGTACAGCGGCAATTGAACGCAGACGAGCAGAACGATCAGCAGGAATTCGACAAATCTCGACATAACCGAGGTGATCAGGTCGCTGCCGACCTCCGCCAGAAGAAAATCATCGACAATATGGATCATGGCCCCGGAGTCGGGGTCTATTATGCGGCGGCGGTAAATGATCTTATTTATTATTTCAAGCTTCGTCCCGATATACGAGTCCCGGCAGATCACGGCGTTCTGAACCGTCGTATCACTGTCGATAAGGGAGTTGTTGCCGATAATAACGCCCGGCCCGATACTGGAACGTCTTTTCAACTGTATGTCATCACCGAGAATGACCGGCTTGGTAATCTCACAACCGTACATGATTTCAACATTCTGCCCGATAAACACCCCGGCTTCATTGCTGTAGCTGGGCATTATATAATTCTTGGCGGCGCCGGAAACCATATCCATATTCAGGTCGAAATAAGTTTTAATGCTGTCGATCTCCCTGGCCTGCAGCGAATAATTGCCGGAAAAAGATTCAAAATCCTTCTTCCTGAACGAAAACGGCGGCTTCAGCAGAAATATGCCTTCCCCGGACTCGTTTGCATTCTGCCAAAGCCGGTCTTCCGGGAGAAAGGTTTCGGATAAATGGGATTTTTTATACTGCAGAAAGAAAAATCCCTGAAAAACCAGCAGATTATCCTTTTTGAATACTGTCTGATTCGAGCGGATTATTTTCTGTATCTTATCGTCTTCGTTCAAGGGCAGATAATTTACGCACACATCCCATTTCGCGCCGTCGCCGAAATGTTCCCTGATCTCATGGGAAAATCCTTTTTCCGCTATGTATATATCCTTTATCCCGTTCAAGGCGCAGAATTCTATATAGAATTCGAGCAGCGGTTTGTTGCCGATCCGGAGCATATAAGGCTCCGCATCGGAAAAATACTGCCGGACCCAGTGCGTCCCCTTGCGGCAGCAGTGAATAAGACATTTCATCGGCTCAAGCTCCTCTTAATAGGCGCCGCGACCGGTAATCACGGCCGGAATAGTTTTCAACAAAATAACCAGATCTTTCCAGAGACTGCGGCTGCCGATATACTGTTTGTCAAGTTCCACCTGCTCCTTAAAGGAAATATCGCTCCGTCCCGATATCTGCCAGATACAGGTTATCCCCGGCTTGATATGCAGGCGCTTGCGCTGGTCAAGGGTATAATCGGCGACTTCGGACGGCAGGGGCGGGCGAGGGCCGACCAGACTCATGTCATTCGTCAGCACGTTAAACAACTGCGGCAGTTCGTCAATACTGAATTTACGGATGATCCGCCCGATAAAGGTCACCCGCGGATCTTTCCTTATCTTGAAAATGACGCCGTCTTTCGATTCATTGCGTTCCTCAAGTTCCTTCCGGTTTTTTTCAGCGTTCATCCGCATCGAACGGAATTTATAGAACTTGAAGTGCCGCCCGTCCTTGCCTACCCTGATCTGGGTAAAAATAATCGGGCCGGCGGAAGTAAGTTTGATCAGGACGGCGGTGACGAGAAATACCGGAGACAGAAGAATAAGCAGCAATAAGGCTCCTGAAAAATCAAACAGCCGCTTGAGAAAATAAGCCAGCCTTACCGTAAAACGCCAAAGACTCAGTTTTATCCGGATATATCTGCTTACACCGGGTTTTCCCCGCTGTATCAGCAGATCCACCAGTTCGTCCCGAGATATTCTTTTCTGGGTGGTCACCACCTGTTTGTGAAATTTAGCCATATTTGCCCGCTTTTACCGATCCCCGCCGTTTCCGCCAGCGGGAAACCCGCCAGAGAAACAGAATGTTCCCGATCAGATAGCGTTTAAAACGCTTGCCCGGCTCCATCGCCAGCCGGAATATCCATTCCATGCCGATTTCACGCACCCACATCGGGGCGCGTTTTATCCTGCCCGAATAAAAATCAAACAGCCCGCCTACCCCGATCATGAGCCGGCACGGCAATTCGTCAAAATGTTTTTCTATCCATTTTTCCTGGACGGGAGCTCCCAGAGCCACCAGCAGGATATCAGGTCTGAGAGACTTTATTTTTTCGAGCATTTCCCTTTCTTCCGATTCGCACTCAAAATATCCATGCCGCTCACCCGCAATGCGCAAACCGGGATAAGCTTCCAGAAGCCGGTCCCGCATCAGAGCCGCAACTCCGGGTTTCGCGCCGAACAGGAACACGGAATAATCTTGTTCCACGGCCATCCGGCACAAAAACGGCAGCATGTCCGTTCCGTTGACATTTTCCTTGAGTCCGAACCCCAGCATCTTACATGCAATCAGTACCCCCACTCCATCCGGGAGAATATAGTCGCCTTTCCGCAATATTTCAAGGTAGTTTTCATCCTTTACCGCCTTATTGAAACAATCCGCGTTCACATAATAAACCTTCCGGCGGCGCCCCGCCGCGATATCCGCATTCAACGCGGCAATCGCCTCTTTCATGTTTATATTATTGAATTTTATGTCAAGCAGGTTTATTTCCGGAGTAAATTCCTTATGCGGGTTGAAAAACAGAATCGCGGGAACTGAACGCAGAATGATCATCAGATCACCGGCAAAACTCCGCCCGCTTACGTATTTCAGCTCCGTGTCCAGGCGCCCGGAATAAGCGATCCCGCGGCTCATGCGCAGAAACCAGAGACTGAAAATTCCCGGGCAGTCCATAAACAGATCACAGTCGCCGGCCCGGCGTTTTTCCTCTCCGCATTTCCTTATGCTGACCCCGGCCAGACGCAGCCGGAAAGTAAAAACATAATAAAACAATGACGCTTTCTGTAAAATGACGTTGCCGACATTAAAATAACTGATATTCAGAATACGTTCGTTATCCCCGTATATATCTTCCCGGAAAAACATTTCCTTGCCCGTAAATATTCCGCGGACGAAAGCATACAGCCAGAGCGGCAGGGCAAAAACCAGCACCGCCCCCAGAGCCGTCACCGATTCGAAAACCCTGACCGCCAACCCGCTGCGGCGCGGCAATACATTGCCGCTCTTCTCATACAATTCGACCAGTGATTCCGCATGTTTTTTCCAGTCGAACCTCTCGATGCGCTTGAAACCGGCCGCGACCAGTTTTTTCCGCAGCGCCGGTTTTTTCAGAATATCACGCATGGCCGAACATATTTCCCCGACCTCGCAGGGATTGAAAAGCAAAGAAGCGTCGCCGCCGATCTCGCCCAGTGAAGAAGTTGAGGAACAGGCGGTCGGCACCCCGCAGGCCATTGCCTCGACCAGCGACAGTCCGAAGCCCTCAAACAATGAAGGGAATATATACAGCGACGCGCCCTGATATAACGCTTTCAAATCCCCGTGTTCCACGAAACCGATAAACCTGATCCTTTCAGAAGCGGCGCTTTCTCCGGCATATTCCTTCACCTCCTCGGCTCCCGGCCAGAAACTGCCGCCAAGCACCAGGTCATATTCCGCCTGCAGTTCCGCGGGCAGGGTTTCGTAAGCCTTTATCAGGTTCAGGTGATTTTTACCGGGATGTTCTACCCGGGAAAGATAAAGAATATATTTTTTCCGGTCAACAGCATACTTTTTCAGTACCGGGCCGGGATCGACCGGGGATGAATTGAAAATATTCCGGTCAAAACCGTTGTAGTCAACCGTTATCCGGGAAACCGGCATTTTCCAGAAACGCTCCAGATCCGCCGCAGTGCTCCGGCTGACGGCAAGCGCCCGGTTGACGCGCCGCAAATAAAAAGGCAGGATCTTTTTGCAGTAAAACATCCTGAAACAATCATATTTCTGTTCCACGTGATACTGGGACAGATCATGGACCACCGCAATCGTAAAGAAGCGGCAGCGCCTTAAAAGCCGCCGGTTTCCGGCAGGGAGCAGGACAAAATCATATTTCCTGCGCGCCAGGCGTAAAGGCAGGATAAAAAGGTGCCACAGCATATTTATTAAAGGCATACCAAGCCAGGAAGAAACCTCTATGTATTTTATATTTTCGGATTTCGGCAGCAGTTTTATATCGCCGGGAAACGCCATTACTTCAAGGCGATGCGCCGCCGCCAGTTCGCGCAGGACATTGTTGATATAAACGGAAATGCCCGATTTGCCGGAATCATAGGCCGTGGCGCAAACAAAAATCTTATACATTGTTTCCCCCGGTTTCCTTCAATAAGCCGTCCATCGCCAGAACAAATTTTTCCGGAGTGAAGTTTTTCTCAACAAACTCATATCCGGCTTCCCCCATTTCAAACGCCTCTTGCGGCGCCCGCAAAAGATATTCCAGCTCCACATACATGGCGGTAACGTCTTTGGCGGGTACCGCAAGGCCGTTCTTCCCATTGTGCAGCCATTCGCCGACCCCGCCGACATCGAAGCCGACCACCGGAACCTTATGCGCGAAAGCTTCAATTCCCGTCAAACCGAAAGGCTCCTGCCAGCGGGACGGGAAAACCGCGATATCCGCCGTTTCCCAGTATTCGGTGATATCGTCATGCCAGCCGGGAAATTCGACTTTACCGGCAATCCCGAGCTCCGAGGCCAGTTTTTTCAGGAAATCCATATCTTTTCCGTCGCCGACGATCAGAGCCCGGTATTCGCTTTTCAGATGCGCCAGCGCACGGAGCATCAGGTCAACGCCTTTCCCCCTGATCAACTGCCCGGCAAAAATTATTACCGGCGGCTTGGAAAAAGTTTTCCGGCGTTTTATTTTCTGTACCGGGCAGACCGGATAAATTTTATGGACGGCCTTTTCGGGAAAATTATTCATCAGGAGATTTTTCCTCATGAATTCCGAAAGGACGATGAAGCTCCCGCACTTGCGGATCTCATTGAGCAGGGAAGAATATTTCAGGATTCTGCCGCGCCCCAGGCTGCAGAGAGTACAGTAAAAAAGATTCGAAGACAGCGGACAGTTAATTCTCGCCAGCGGAAAATATTTATGGCGCCGCAGACAGTAATAATCATGATCGGAAACGCAGACGCAGGTGTTAAAAGCCAGCCGCAGCCTGGAAACAATTCCCGCCGCCGTGACCTTGAGGATCATCACCAGGTCAAAATCCTCCTCCGCAATCACCGCATCAATATCTTCCATACGAAAATTTTTATCGAAAAGCGCCAGAAAATCTTTCACCTCCGAAGCTTCTTCCGCATACATCATGCTGATTTTCCAGCCGGCATTCTTCAGGGCATGCGCCGTATCGTAAATATAACGCTCGACTCCGCCATAAAAACCGGCTTTTTCCGAAACATACAAAAGCCGCTTCGTTTTTCTAGCTTTAGCGTTCATATACCGCCTCTCCCGTTTTCAGACAGTCGCGCCGCCCTTTCCACGCCGCCCAGCGCTGTACCAGCCGGTAACGCAGAGCGCACGGAACAGTCCTGGTCTCCCCGGTTTTCAGCAGATAGCAGATGTCCCGGACAGTCTCGGCGAGCCAGGGAAAAAAGAAACCGCGCCAGAACGGCTTGGGCGCCCCATATATCTGCGCCTCGGCAACCCCTTCGTTATAAAAACGCCTGCGCAGTTCATCAGGACTGTAGTTATGGGAATGCTCAACCCGGGCTTCCGGTACGTAAACCGGATGGCAGCCGTTTTTTTTAAGGCGCCATGTCCAGTCTATGTCCTCCGAATACTGCAGATCCTCCCTGAACGGGTATTTCAGCAGCGTCTTTTTCAGGGCGGCGGAACTGGCCAGGGAAAAAAAATGTTCCCAGCCGGCGGCGGTTACGCCCTCACCGAACGCCCGCAGATTGTCTTTGCGCACCAGCGGAAAGGCGTCCGGGCGCGGCAACTGATTGCAGAATACCGCGGAAATTTTTTCGGCGCCGGGTTCAAGAAGCGGTCTTATGAGGCATCCGAGCCAGTTTTCATCCAGAGGAACACAGTCTGAATTATTGAAAACGATAATTTCGCCTTCAGCCTCGGCAACGGCAAGGTTCAGGATTTTTCCGGGGACATAGTCCTCCGGGGCCAGTTTCCGGCTTTTGTCCGGATTGTATTTGCGGATAAGTTCCCAGGTTCCGTCCTCAGAACCGGAATCAAAATTGAATATTTCAAAGTCGGTGAATTTCTGTTCCAGTATTTTCTCAAGAGTCCTGCCGATATAAGATATGTCATTTTTCGAGCGCATCACAATCGTAACCAAAGGCATAAAATCTATCCCTCCCGTTTTATGACAAAACTCGTCTCGTTCAAATCCCCGTAGCGTTTACATTCTATTTTTTCGGCAATGGATTTCATAATAGCCATACCGCGTCCGGCGGTAGCCATCTTACTGTTGTAATCCCATATATGTTCGTCCAACGTAACGCCCGTACTGGTATCGAAAGACCACTGTCTTCCCTTATCCCAGACGGACAGGCACACTTTCCGCTCTTCCAGTTCAAGGTTAACGAGTATTTTCGGGCTTTCCTGCTGCCGTTTTTCCAGTCCGTGCATGATTATATTGTTGAGAAATTCATTAAGCAGCAGTTCAACTTCCACCGCCAGCCGTTCGTTCCTGGTATTCCTGATAATGAATTTCTCGCAAGCTATTCCCAGCATATCGGCATGGGCGATATTCGGCATGGTGGCAAGGAGCAGGCGTTCTGTATTTTCCCGGGCTTTCTTCTTCACCATGATCATGCAGATGTCGTCCTCAATAACGGAATACCCGGCTTCGCAGGCCGCATTGCAGACATAATAGGGAACCAGGGGAGCGATGGTCTTCGCCGTGGTTTCCCTGATAAGTTCCCGCAGTTTATCCGTTCCCAGCCCGGTACCTTCCCGGTCGCACATTTCAATGACCCCGTCCGTGATCCCGAAAAAACGGCAGTCATCGTCAAATTTCATTTCCACCGCCTCCGTGGCGGCATCAAAATTATAATCCGTAATCCAGCCCACCGGAATCGCACCCCGGTTTTCGGCGTTGAGCAGTTTCACTTCATCCGTTTTCGCGTTGTGCATGAAAAAACTGAGGTGCCCGGCGCTGATGAACTGCAGTTTGTTGATATTGAAATCAAATAACGCCGCCAGACAGGTCATATAGCTTTTTTTCTGCATGTCGACGCAGAAAAAACTGTTCAGGCGGTTCAGGACGTCATCAATATGGACATCGTTCATGGATACCGTGATAATCGTCTTGACCAGCGCCTGAATGGCACTCATATAAAGCGCCGCCTGAATGCCGTGGCCGGCAATATCCCCCAGCAGTACAAAATAGCGACCGGGACTGACCCTGATAGCCTCGAAAATATCCCCGCTGACCTTATCCATCGGACGGTAGAAAGAAGACATTACCAGGTCGTCCTCCACCCTTATCCAGTCCGGGAGCAGCAGGTGCTGAACCTCCGACGCCAGGTTAAGGTCGCCTTCGAGACTGCTGTAATACCGGCGCGTTTCATTTTCCGACAAATATGTGCTTACCACGCTTTTTATGGTTTCAAGCAGGCAGGAAAGTTCGAAAGGTTTTTTGATATAATAAGTGGCCGGATCGGCGGCGATTTTTTCAAGCAGATGGTTGTGGGCAGTGTCAATTACCGCAGTAAGGTAAATTATCGGCAGATACTGGTCATGTTCGCGGATATGTTTACGGAGCTCAAAACCGTCCATATCCGGCATTATCACGTCCATCAGCACCACATCGTACTGACTTTTTTTAAGCAGAGTCAAGGCCTTGTCCCCGGCGCTGCAGCAGTCAATCTCGATACCTTCGTTTTTCAGGGATTCTTCCAGAAGCAACAGATTAACCGTATCGCTGTCCACGGCCAAAATCTTAACGGCTTTACCATATATCTTCAAAATGAAACTTTTCCTTTAAAAAACATCTCAATAAGCCGCTCAATCGGGTTTAACATAAGAAGCGCGAACAAGTAACAGTATTGCAATAATAAAATTATTTAAAAGCCGCCACAGCCGAATCAACATCTTCGAAAATATCAAAAATCTTATAAGCCCGCGTAATTTCAAAGACCATTTTGGTTTTATTCTGCAGACAGGCTATTTTAACGTCACCGTCATTATTGGTCGCCGTCTTGAGGCATGAAACA
>JAQUOK010000015.1 GCA_028717165.1 Victivallaceae bacterium
CCGAACGTCGAAGATAATGGCATTGCCCCGGAAAGAGTCGGGGTTCTTACTTCCAGCGGCATCGGAGGACTGACGACTATTACGCAGCAGCAGACGCTCCTGGACAGTCGGGGGCCGGGTAAAGTTTCCCCGCTGCTCATCCCGATGATGATCGGTGACCTGGCTTCAGGAAATATTTCAATCCGTTACAACGCCCAGGGGCCGAATATGGGCCTGGTGACCGCCTGCGCCACCGGGACTCATTCAATAGGCGAGGCTTTCTGGATGATCAAGCGTAATGACGCCGATGTAATGATCGCCGGCGGCGCCGAAGCCGCGATCGTCCCGATTGGAGTTGCCGGGTTCAGTTCGATGAAAGCCCTCAGCACCAGAAACGACGACCCGCTTCACGCCAGCCGTCCTTTCGATGCCGGCCGCGACGGTTTTGTCATGTCCGAGGGCGCCGGAATAATTGTTATCGAAGAACTTGAGCATGCCAGAAAACGCGGCGCAAACATTATCGCTGAAATCACCGGTTACGGCGCTACCGGCGACGCTTACCATATCACTTCCCCGAGCCCGGAAGGTGAAGGGGCGGCGCGCGCCATGCTGACCGCCATGCGCCATGCCGGAATTAATCCCGAAGAAATTGATTACATAAACGCCCACGGCACCAGCACGAGCCTGAACGATAAATACGAGACCATAGCGATCAAGCGCGCGCTCGGCAAAGCGGCTGAAACCGTGTCCGTCAGCAGTACCAAGGGCACTACCGGCCACGGGCTCGGAGCCGCCGGCGGTTTCGAAACGGTCGTTTGCGCAAAGGCCATCCAGAACGGCATTATTCCGCCGACGATAAATTATGAGACCCCTGATCCGGACTGTGATCTCGATTATACTCCGAATACGGCCAGGGAAAAAGACGTCAGGGTGGCCTTGAATGTGAACCTCGGATTCGGCGGGCATAACGGCGTGCTCTTATTGAAACGCTTTACAGGCTGATTTAAAAGCAGGCATGCAGCGTTTCTCGTGCGGCTGACCGGCTTTCGTCTGGATTTGCCGGTTTGCCGTTCAGCAAGTTTCAAACCGTAATCAACGCCGTGTGCAGGTTTTTTCAGTAATAATCCCGGCGGGATTAAATGTTAACAGCCGCAAGTAAAACCTGCTTTTGTTTTTTTAGCGCGCCCGCCGCTTGCTTTAACGGACTTTTACTTTATAGTATTAGTTACAGGGATTTTTTCCATGATAACTTTATAAATAAATAATGGGAGTAAAACGATGAAATCCTATATCTGCCTGACCGTATTGGCTCTGTTGCTTGCCGTTGCCGGCTGCGCCCCCCGTTTAGCTCAAACTCCGCTGGGAACCGAAGAAAAACGCTGGGAGGAATACATCAAGAAGAGCTATCCCGCCTGGAAAGCTCCTCAAACCGTGCCGCCTGTAAGTCCCGGGACAAATACGGAAGCTCCCGTTCCTGGACTTGCCGCCCCGAAAGCCGGAGCATTGGAAACCCTGCCGGTCGAAAACGACAATACCCTGGTCATTGAAGATGTCATTGTAAAAGACAATAAAGGCAAAGTTACTTCTGAAACGATAAAAGCCGTTGATATAAAGGAAAAAAATAAGGTTTACGTGGTACAGAAAAACGATACCCTCTGGAAAATCGCCAAAAAACTTTATAACGACGGCACTCAATGGAAGAAAATACAGGCCGCTAACGATGATATCCTCAAAGGAACCAGCAGGGTGATCCCGGGAATGACTTTACGGATTCCCTGACGGATTGCTTAACTTACGGAGTTCAGTTCATCGACGATGACGGATGAGGAAAATAAATTCTACTTTGAAAACGGTATGGTCATGCATGAAGCTTTTGCCGGCCATACCCAGAAAAATCTGAAACTGGCGGAAAACCTCCTGAATGTCAGCCTTACCGCGCGTGATTTCTGGATAAAAATTTCCGGTGAAACTGCCGAAATAAAACGTGCGAAAGAATTCTTTGCGGAACTCTCCGCCGTATACCGAATGCGCAAAGGCCACCTCGACCAGAATGATTTTGAGCAGGTACTGCGCGCTTTCAGCAATAATTCCGCCGGCGAATTGAAACAGCTCTTTTCTGAAAAAATAAAGGTGGGCCCCAAAAAACGGGATATCGTCCCGCGAAGCCGGGCGCAACTGGATTATTTGCGTCTGATCCGGGAAAACGACATCGTGTTCGGGGTGGGCCCGGCCGGAACCGGTAAAACCTATCTCGCAATGGCGATGGCGGTTTCGGAACTGCTTCAGGGAAATTACGCGCGTATTATCCTGACCCGCCCGGCCAAGGAGGCCGGGGAAAATCTGGGGTTTCTTCCCGGCAGTCTTGAAGAAAAAATAATGCCTTACCTGCGCCCTTTATACGACGCCCTTTACGACATGGTGGATTTTGACGAGGCCGCCGGCCTGATCGAACGCAGCGTCATTGAAGTGGCGCCGCTGGCGTTCATGCGCGGCCGGACTTTGAATAATGCTTTTATTATCCTCGACGAGGCCCAGAACACCACTCCCGAACAGATGCTGATGTTCCTGACCCGCCTGGGCTTCGATTCCCAGTGCGTTATTACCGGAGACCCCCTGCAGACGGATTTGCCGCCGAAACAGGATTCTGGACTGACCCACGCGATAAAAACCCTCAAGGACATTCAGGAAATCGGGATTTGCAGATTCAGCTCAAAAGATGTTGTCCGCCATATGCTGGTGGAAAAAATAATCAACGCTTACCACCGGGGAAACGAAAAAAGTGTTTAATTGGCTGAAGGACATTATTGAACAGCGCTTGAATAAACGCCGGATGGAACAGCGCGGACTGGTGGGTTCGCGCAAACGGCGCACGGACAGCCCTTTGACCAATGCCGCCGAACATTCCAAGGTGCTCGGTTTGTTCATGCTCGCCCTTCTCTGGGCGGTCTGCTCGCTGATGCTTACCCTGCCTTCCCTGAGGCCCGTCAATGCGCCCCTGATTCTGTCGCAGCAGGCGCCGAAGACCATTTTTGCGGATTTTGATTTTGTTTATACAGACAATGAGCGGACCAAACAGCTCAGGAACGAGGCCAGGGAAGCCGTTCCGCTGTATTTCAGGATAGACAATATTGCCGTGGAACGCTCGCAGGATCTTCTCAAGGAGTTTTTTTCCGCCGTCGCGGCCCGCGCCAATGCCGTCAAAAGCAAATCGCAGGAACCTTCTTCCGACAAGGTTTTCGGGGGACTGCTGGATAAACTCGACGACGATTCCCTGAATCTGACCTACCAGTTGATCCGGAATGAAACCGCGCGGGAACAGTTTCAGAAAGAATTGAGCGCTGTTTTAAACGGCGGCATATTCAGCCGGGAGGAAAAGGAAAACCATAAAGTCGGACAGCAGATCAGGATCATCGACTCGGCCGACCGCGACCGCCTTCCCAAACCGGCATTGCAGATACCCAATCCGGAAGAGGCCTCCCGGCAGATTGTCGACGTCGTTCTTAAATACTATTCTCCCGGCAAAGCCAGGGATTCGCTGCAAAAAATACTGGTACAGGTCTTCAATACCATAATCGGGCCCAAAGGCAATCTGCTTCTCGATACCGCAATGGTAAAGGCGAAACAGGACGAAGCCGCGCAAAACGTCGCTCCGCTCAAAGTGGAGGTAAAGAAAAACGACGTCATTATCGCCGTCAATCAGAAGATCACCCAGAAAGACCTTGATTGTACCGCCGCTTACGACAAACAGTACCGTGAACGGCTCGAGGAAACCGATTCCGTGCACAGAATAATCCAGAACCTCACCTGGAGTTTTATCCTGATGCTCTTTGTGGGGTTTTACATGTATCATATCCATCCGGAAGTAGTAAAAAGCAATCAGAAACTCGCTCTGACCGGAACGATAGTGATCGTTTCCCTGGTCATAAACTATCTTTTTATAAAACTGTTCTATTTCGTAAGTTCCATCTTTTCAATTTCCCCGAGCCTGATAACCGCCGCCGTTCCGCTGGCTTTAGCCGCCATACTGCTGTCGGTAATGATCGGTTTCAGGGTGGCGCTTTATGTCGGCTTTTTCGTTTCGGCAATAACTTCAACGATGCTGAGCAATTCATTTGACACGGCATTGCAGGGTATCGTCATCTGCTGTCTGGCGGCTATCGCGGTCAGGAGATCGGCTAACTACCGGGTCTTTTTTATCCGGAGTTTCCTGGTCGTGTTCTTTTTGTTCTGGCTTATGGATTTCGGGCAGTTGTGGCATGTGAATTCGTCGCCGGAAGTGTTTTTCTGGGCGATCGGTTTATTTTTCTGCAACGCTTTTGTTACCGCGACCATTGCCCTGATCCTGATCTTTATTTTCGAACTTCTCTTCGGCGTTACCACCAATATGGCCTTGTTTACGCTGTGCGACTACAGTCATCCGCTGCTCCGGCGGCTTGAGCTTGAAGCGCCGGGAACGTTTCATCACAGCCTGATGGTCGCAAGCCTGGCGGAATACGCCGCCAAGGCGATCAATGCCAATCCGATAAAGGCGCGCGTGGGAGCGATGTTCCATGACATCGGCAAACTGACGAAACCCGAATATTTTATTGAAAACATTTTCGAGTCGGAAAACAAACATGCCGACCTCCATCCCCGGATGAGCAGCCTGATTATTCTCAATCATGTCAAGGAAGGGGTTGACCTGGCGCTCAAATACAAATTGCGCAAAATTATCCGGGACGCCATCCAGCAGCATCATGGCACGGATATAGTATATTATTTTTACAAACGCGCATTAGAGGAAAACAAAGAAAAAAGCGTCCCGGTGGATGAAAGCGAATACCGGTATCCGGGGCCGCTGCCGGTGGAAAAGGAAATCGTCATTATAAGTCTCGCCGACGCCTGTGAGGCCGCCTCCCGGGCCATGATCAAGCCGACGCCCAATAAAATAGAAGCGCTGGTCTGGGAAATTATCCGCAAACGTATCCGGGACGGACAACTGGCCTGCGCCGACCTGACCATTGCCGAATTGACAAAGATAAAAGAAAGCTTTACGAAAACCCTGATCACCATGAATCACGGCAGAATAGCGTATCCCAGAGATGAGGTTGATGATGAAGACGACTTATTCGTGGCGGCACAGAACAAGGAAGCCGCCGCAGAAAAAACTGATAAAACAGATGATTCCAAGAGCGGCTCGACTGGCGCGCCTGCCGCTTGAACGCGATCTGGTAATCAATGTGACTTTTGTCGGCGACCGGAAAATGGCTGACCTGAATGCGGATTTTGTCGGTCATGAAGGTACGACTGACGTTATAAGTTTCTGTTACCTTGAAGGCGGAGAACCCGTATTTGACGGTGATACGGCGGCGGATTTGTTTATCTGCGTCGACGTTGCCGCACGTGAAGGCGGCAAACGCGTCAATTCCAGCTACGCCAGGGAGTTGACGCTTTATATCGTTCACGGTCTTCTGCATTGTGCGGGGGAGGATGACCTGGACAGCCGGAGCAGAAAGAGAATGCGGCGGCGGGAAAGGGAAATTATGAAAATTCTGGAAAAAGAATTTGCGCTGGGAGCGATTTTCCCTTAAATAACAAAAGAACATCGAATAAAATAATACTGATAAACGCTGTGTGCAAGTTTTCCAAATAATAATCCCCACGGGATTAAATGTTAATAGCCATAGGTGGAACCTATGGTTCGAAGCGAAAAAAGAACCAACCCCGAACGGGGTTGAATAATTAAATGGCGAGTATTGGTAATTCAACCCCATTCGGGGTAAAAATATGCATTAATATACGCAAAAAAACTTGCACACGGCATTGATAACTGATAACTGAAAAGCCTGGGAGGGGCTTGACAAGAAATATGAGTATTGATTTCCTGATTTTGGGAATATTGGTTTTTATCTGGCTGCTGACCGCCTGGGAGTTCTTTAACGGACTGACGCCGGGCCGTATCCGCCGCCTGGAAACGGAAAACAAAAATACCGTAAAAAAACTCGACTTCTGGTCGGAACACCGCAATGAACTCAATGTAATATTCAGATATTTGCTGCTGCTGCTGCTGTCCGTACTGAGCATTATGCTGTTTTCATTCGTAAAACAGCATAATGCCGCTTTGTCATTTTATGAAATCACCGGCTGGGTACTGCTGGTCGTATTCGCCTTGCTGCTGATTTGTTCCCTGGTCTCCCGTCTTATGTTAAAGAGGATGGATATCTTCTTTTTGCGCATGACCCTGCCGCTTCTCCGTTTTCTGACCCTGATCGTCTTCCGGCCGGTGCTTTTCCTGATAAAAATCACCGAATCCGGTGCGGCAGCAGAAAATGACGAGGAGAAAACCTCGGCCGAGGACGAAATAATGTCCCTGGTCGAACACGCCAGCAATGATCATGGAGAAAGCCTTGAGGAAGACGAAAAACGCATGATCCGCGGGATATTCGACCTTGACAATACTCTGGTCAGGGAAATAATGACGCCGCGGGTGGATATGAGCACGCTTTCAGTGAAAGCTTCGCTGGAGGAGGCGAAACATATGATCGTTCAGAGCGGACACAGCCGCATACCTGTTTACGGCAAGAATATTGATGAGATAAGAGGCATTATTTACGCCAAAGACTTCCTTGATACGGAAAAGCCGTTCACGACTTTAGCCGATTTCATGCATGCTCCGCTTTTTATCCCTGAAACCAAGAATGTCGGCGATCTGCTTGAGGAATTCCAGACCAATAAAATTCACGTGGCGATAATTATCGACGAATACGGCGGCACGGCTGGAGTCGTTACCCTGGAAGATATTATTGAGGAAATCGTCGGTGAAATCCATGACGAATACGACCAGAACGAAGATGAAAACAATGAAACGCGGCTTATGCCGGACGGTACCATTCATGCGGAAGGACGCTGTCTGGTCTGCGATATCAACCATGAATTCGGCCTGGAGCTGCCTGAAGATGAAGACGTCGATACGATAGCAGGCTACGTCTGCGGGGAGTTCGGGAAGATACCAAAAGAAAACGAGGAAATAACAATTGACGGCATCGGCGCTTTCAAAATCCTGAAAGCCGACCGCCGCCGGGTGATTTTAATTGAAATAAAACCGTTTAATCCGAATCATGAAAAAGTCAAAGAATGATCTTTTAAGATGGCTTAAAAACCGTTTTCTGGCAGGCATACTTGTCCTGCTGCCGGTTCTGGTAACTTTGTGGCTGGCCGGTTTCCTTTACGTGAAACTGACTACCTGGGCCGTAATTCTGGTAGAGAATTTCGTGCCGGATGTGGATAAACTGTTCTGGCTGAAGCAGGCAGTCAGAGTCGGAACCTTGCTGCTCATCATATTGGTTCTGCTTGCGATCGGCGAATTCATGCGCTATAAATTCGGGCGGGTATTGGCCGGGCTAACCGAATGGGTGCTTATGAAAGTCCCGATCCTGCGCTCCGTCTACATAACCTCCAGGCAGATAGGCGAAGCGCTCTGGACGCCGCAGGGCAATATGTTCCGGCAGGTCGTACTGATAGAATATCCCCGCAAAGGCATTTATACGCTGGGTTTTCTGACTAATGAAAACAAAGGGGAATTCGAGCTTTCCGCCAGGACAGGTAAAAATCTGCTGAGTATTTTCGTCCCCACTACCCCGAATCCGACGAGCGGTTTTCTGCTTTTTATGCCGCGCGAAGACTGTTTGTTCCTCGACATGAAGGTCAGCGAAGGAATGAAACTGGTCATCAGCGGCGGGGTCAGCATGAACAGCCGCAAAAAATAAACTGTCAGCAGCCAGGCTCAAGCATCGGGGAAGCAGCCCGATTCTGAGTAAATATCCCTGAATAAAGCGCGGCAGCCTGAATGAAGAATATCGTTCCGAGGTCGCGGACGTAATACGGACTGCGGTCGGTTCCGTCCGGGGGCAGTATTTTTTCCAGGACAGCGCCTTTCAAATTCGGATCTTCCGGATTCGTAAACTGCATTTTCATGCAGTAATTCAGCCCCCTTTCTATATATTCAACGATTTTTTTATCGCCGGTATATTCGTAATATTTCAAAAATGCGATTACCGCGCAGGCGGTACCGCTGGTGGCGTGGCCGAACGAATCGGTATTAAAATCCGTATAGGTGTTGCGGATAAAACCGCCGTCCCGGCGCAAGGCCTGTTTGTACCAGTTGACGCTGCGGAAAAAACATTGCAGGAAACGTTCGTCCCCGGTAGCTTTGAAAACTTCCAGCATAGGCATTCCCCACCAGTAAGCGTGACGCGGATGAATATTGCCTTTCCGGCTGTTGCATGGTCCGTATTTTATCCAGTTCCCAGGCGGATTTTCGCTTTCCAGGAGCATTTCGGCGCTTTCAACAGTTATTTTCTTAAAAATCTCTTCGCCGGTCGATCTCCAGCTTTTAAGGAATACGGCATCGTCAAGTAACGGGCGGCTGGTCAGTTTTCCGTCTATGAACCGGCGTTCGCGATAACTGTACCCGTCCCTGAATAATCTTTCTGTGGGGCAATAGGTTTTATCGACCACCCAGCGGATCGCGGCATTGGCGGCATCTGCGTATTCATTTTTCCCGAGCGCTTCCGCCAGCATGAAAAGACCGTCAACAGTTTCAAGTATCCCGGAAGTGCAGACCAGGTCGGGAAAATCTTCAAAGGTAAAAAGCACTCCGGCATCATCTCCGTCTGTTGCCTGGTTTGCCGTAATAAAACCGGCGCCGTATTTTGCGGCGTCAAGCAAAACCGGACATTTCAAGGCGGACGCCGCCATCACGAGAGCTTTTACCGCCTGTCCGGTATGCCAGGCCGGACCGAAAGTATTCCATTCCTTAGTCGCCGCGCAATATTCACCTTTTACGGCTCCATTCCATAAATTGAAGTTCATTGCCCGGCCGCGTTTACCGACCGGCTGATTATCTTTGACTTGTGCGACATCGGTAAGCCATTTGCAGGCCAAGACCAGACTTTCACGTAATTCTTTGTTCATAAACTATATTCCTGATATTTATTTTGACACGGATTGCCATGGGCAATCAATACTTTTCCCGATTTGGTCAGATTTATCATAGACCAGAGCGTTTTCGAACCATGTATCCCGCCGTGGCGACAGGGAGCCCAAGGTTCATGGCTGCTCAGTAATCTTTTTATGTCGTCAAGATTTTGCGGCGGGGAAGTTTCTTCCAGCCATTTCAGATAGCCGTAACGGTAAACGCAGATATCACGTTTTCCGGGCGGACGCATATCCGCGTTTTCCAAACCCGGAGCCTTATAGATATTGGTGGCGTAATCAAATTGCTTGTTGCGGTTCCTGACGGCAATAAAAGGTACGGCGGCATCCAGCATAGCGGTACTGCCGAACCTGTCGCCTGATGCGATATTAAAGCCTTTACCGGTAAGCGGGGCTTCGTGCAGGCCGGCGATAAATTCATCCACTGTCCGGCAGACATTCATAAGCTGATAAGCTTTCAGACGAATATCAATCCGCAAGCCGGATTTGTCGAATACCGAACCTACCGAACCGTGAGTTGCGGCCAGGCCTTCGGCGTTCATTATATCAAGTCCCCCAACCCATCCGGCATAAGTTGCCTGAATGAACGGAATACCTTTGTCCGGTTTGCATTTGCGAATAATAAACGGACAGTCCTCATTAACCGGAGCGTCATTGTTCTTGGCGATGATTGTTCCTTGCGGTGAACTTCTCAGGATTACCGGGGTGCAGCGTTCGACCTCATCTCCGAACGTATCCACATGATTGATCAGCAATATGCGCCTTATATCAACGTTCGCGCCTTCAGCAACGCCCTTGAGTTCCTCAAGCACATCCGGCGAATACTTTTCTATAACGTTTTTCACTTTTGCGGTTCCAGCGGCGCAGTCACCTGTGTTCCACAGACCGGCAAGTAATTCCACGTTGCGCAGAATATCTTCCCGCGCCTGCTCCCCGTATTCTCTTCCCATTTTGCGGGGAAAACCTGAACACTCAATAAATTTCATTATCATCCTATAGCTCCGTAATTTCCAGTTTTTCAATAAAAATAATCTTCAGACGGCAAACGATAAAGCCATGGGGAATTTTGCGTGTCATATATACAGGGCCCGGTGAATTGTTCGGGAATTACCCGTTGCAAAACAGCCCAGCCGATCAAGTAACAAAACAAATCATGGGTACTGCATTCATTGAAAAGTTCTTCTCGCCTTTCAAACCATTCCGCATAACGTTTCAGAAACAAAACACGACATATGGCCAGAAATTCTTCAAATCGCTCCGGTAATTGATGTACTAAACGATATAATATATGTATAAAATCAAAATCCGTACAGATTGTTCTGGAAACCTTGTCCCTGAGATTCTCATAATTCAAGTCAATAAGCCTTTTCCATAAGAGCCCCGGGTATGGATAAGGAAGAAAAGCCGCATCATAACCGCTCGTTATATGGTAAATACAACTTATTACCCGCCACGGGGGATCATCAGAAGAGCACCATAATTCCAAAGGCTTTTCAGGCGAAACCAGGCCGTCAACATAATTCCGCAGACTATCCAGCCAATCCGCATCGCAGACCCATGAAGCAAGAACCGGGGCAACCGCGCTACAAAAATCCTTATGAGTTCCTTTCCAATCCAGTTTTTCCAGCCAGTCCAACAATTTTTCATTGCGTATCGGGGCAAGATTCCGAACCGGCCGGCCGGGAGAAAAGCCGAGAAGGTTAAGGGCTGAAATCGCGGTTGCCGCAGCATGTTCGGTTCCTGAGGGAGAAATGAATGAACCGTCCGCATTTTGGAAGGAGTTAATTCTTTCCGCCCATTTCCGCCTGCATTCCCAGCCGTCAAAGTCAAAACCCATTTCCGCATAAATATTGGCGGCCCCCGTACAGCCGTAAGGCGATACGGTTTTGTCGCGTTTATGGCTGAAATCTCCAGCAGCCTTTGAAAACCGCCGCCTATCCCGCTCTGGCACGAATTCTTGTTTCAATTGACTGATGTGCAGAACAGGTATTTTCACGGTTTTAAAAGTTAACATTAGTTACCGAGTTGTTTTCAATAATTTGCGGAGTCAGCAATTTTAATCCTCCTTCCGGGTTATTATTTTTTATAATATCCTGCAGCGTTCTCAATCCGGTATGACACATTTCCGTCAATTGATTGTCAATTACGGTCAATTTCAAACTGCCAACCTGTCCGTTACTGTAATTACCGACGGCGATCACAGACAGGTCTTCCGGAACGCGGATTCCATTTCTTTCCAGAACGGATATCATCCTCACTGCAGAATTGGTGTTCTGAACAAAACAGGCGCTGTAATCGGAATTTTTAAAGAAATTCGCCACCCGTTCATTAAAAATATTCATATTCTGTCCGGTTTCGAGAATATCGTTTTCATTAAGCTGGATTCCGTTCATTTCAAAAACGGCGCTTAAACCGGAAAAGTTAATATTGGTTTCAGGATGGGCGAGGTTTTCCGTAACGTAGGCAACCTTGCGGTGTCCTTTGGCCAGCAGATATTTTCCCGCCAGAAAACCGGCCCGGAAATAATCGCAGGAAATGCAGGGAACTTCGCTTCCGTCGCCCAGAATATTATTTATTGATACTGTGGGGCAGCAGGCGCTGATCCTGCCGAGAATACTGACCGCTATCCTGCTGACGATCAAAACCCCGTCGAGCGATTTATTCCTGATTGCCAGCATTAACGGGTTATTGTCCGGATCGTTTTTAAATATATCGGCAGCGTGATCAAATATCCGGATACATATATTGTTTCTTTCAGCATATTTCAATATCTCATCCACTATCAGGCGGAAATGTCCGTCCGTATATTGGTATGCCGTCCGCATGACCAACGCTATTTTCAAAGCCTGTTCCTGAAGATTGGCGGCAATGAAAGTACCGGAACCTTTTTTGCGTAAAATCACGCCTTCGCCCTCAAGGACTCCCAATGCTTTGCTTACAGTGGCGCGGGAATATCCCAACTGCCTGGCCAGTTCTCTTTCCGGCAGAAGGCGGAATTGTCTGGCCAGGCGCTGACGGGAAATATGTTTGCCAAGAATTTCTTTTACCTGTAATGCTTTATTCATTTTCCTTCGCAGTCCAAACCGGCCGTTGGTACCAGCCAATCATAAAACGTTTTTAACCTTAAAAGAGTATCTTTATTTTAAAAACCAGTCCAATTATCTAATTCGTATAAACCAATTATAATACATTTTCCGGGTTTTGTCAATACCTCTCCGGAAAAAATTTGACTATTATTTAAGAATCAGCAGGAAACTTGTTCTATACTGTATTAATCTGAAAATCTAACATTTACTGTAGCTTCATCCGCTTCGATTCAGGTTCAGGCGCACAATGTTTACGTTGCAGATATTTTTGCGTCTCAGTTTACGTTGAACAATGCGTCGGCGTAAAATTTCGGGTTGAATTCCTGCATATCCTCCGGACTCTCTCCGAGTCCGGCAAAAAGAACCGGGAAACCGAATTCCTGCTGTAAAGCCACCGCCATACCGCCTTTCCCGGTACCGTCAAGCTTAGTCAGCACCAGACCGCTCAACTTAGTTACCTTTGAAAATTCCCGGGCCTGATTAATAGCGTTCGCCCCCTGACTGGAATCTACGGTCAGCCATACTTCATGCGGGGCTCCAGGATAGACCTTGCCGATAGTGCGGTGAATTTTGGAAAGTTCCTCCATCAGCCCCCGGCTCGTATGCTGGCGTCCGGCGGTATCTATCAGCAGAATGTCAGCGTTCCTGGCTTGCGCCGACTTGACCGCGTCAAAGGCCACGCTTGAAGGATCCGCCCCGTGCCGGGCGGAAACCACGTGCGTTCCGGTACGTTCTCCCCAAAGCTTCAACTGTTCCACGGCGGCGGCGCGAAAGGTATCGCAGGCGGCCAGCATTACCTTTTTGCCGTCGTTCCGCCAGCGGGCGGCCAGTTTGCCGATGCTGGTGGTTTTACCGCTGCCGTTGACCCCGACAAAAAGAATAACCGTCAACTGTCCCGGCGGTACGTAATTTACGGCGCGCTGATTTTTGCTCAGTATCGCGGCAACCTCTTCGGCGGCAACCTTGTCAATATCCTCCGAAGTCGCGATCAGCCCCTGCTCGTAACGGTCGCGGATGTCTGCGACTATGCGCAAACTGGCGGCAACCCCGAAATCTGCCGAGATCAAAAGGCTTTCAAGGTCGTCAAACTGTTCATCAGTCCAGCGTTTGCTGTCCGTAAAAACCCCGGATATGCCGCGCGTCACCGAGGTAGCGGTTTTACGCAAACCGGCTTTGAATTTTTCAAAAAACGATTTCACAATTTATCAACCGCCTCCCTCGCCGGCCGGGATAAAGAGTCTTTTATGCCGTTAAGGACGCCGTTGATAAAGTTGCCGGCTTTCTGACCGCTGTAGTCCCTGCCTATCTCAACCGCTTCGTTGATGCTTACGATCGGCGGGACATCCGGCACAAAAAGCATCTCATAAGCGGCAACGCGCAAAATGTTGCGGTCAACCAGGGCCATTCTGTCCAAATCCCATTTCTGGGCTTTATCATTGATTGCAGCGTCAATGTCTTTGATGTTTTCAAAGACCCCTTTTATCAGCACCTGCGCGTATTCGCTGCCTTTACGGGCGAAACGGTTGTCTTTCAGCTCATGCTCGAAACTGGCCTGTTCAAAAAAATCGTCCCATTCCCGGGCGAAGTCGCTTTCCTCTGAAAAACTGTGCTGGAACAGAAACTGCATCGCCAGTTCCCGGCCCAATCGTTTTGCATGCATGCGCATTTTACTATTGTCAGCAATTGCCGTCATTTTCTTTAAAAATCCTGATTTAAGTTGAAAGGCTGTTTCAGTAACGACTATTTTATTTCTTTTACCAGATTAGCCATTTCAATTGCCGCCAGAGCCGCGTCGGCGCCTTTATTGCCTGCCTTGGTGCCGCTGCGTTCAATGGCCTGTTCGATATTGTTGGCGGTTATCAGGCCGTAACCGACCGGAACACCGGATTCCATGCTCAACTGTGCCAGGGCCTTGGACACTTCGGCGTTGATATAATCCGCATGCGGCGTTGCCCCCTGGATGACAACGCCCAGAGCCACTACCGCGTCAAAGCGTTTTGTCGCCATGAATTTCTTTACCGCAAAAGGCAGTTCATAGGCGCCCGGCACCCAGGCCACTTCCACGTCGGAAGCCTTGCCGCCGTGCCTGACGACCGCGTCGACCGCGCCGCCCAGAAGTTTGCTGACAAAAAATTCGTTGAAGCGGGAACAGACTATCCCGATCTTCAAACCCGCGGCGCTTAAATTGCCTTCAAAAACTTTCTTTACATCCTTATTCATAATTTCAGCTCCTTAGTTTTAAAAGTCTGCTATAGTTTAATGCCTTTTCAAGGAAACACAAATTAAAACATGTGGTTCATTCTTTCTTTTTTGGTTTTGAGATAATACTCATTATGCTCATGCGGTTCGATGATCAGAGGAACCCGTTCCGTGATTTTCAGTTTGTATCCGGAAAACCCCACCAGTTTCCGGGGGTTGTTCGTCAGGAGGCGGACGGACTTTATGCCCAGGTCTATAAGCATCTGGACACCGATACCGTATTCCCTCAGATCCGAAGCAAAACCCAGTTTTTCGTTGGCCTCGACCGTGTCGCAGCCCTCATCCTGGAGCTTATAGGCGTGAATCTTGTTGAACAGGCCGATACCGCGCCCCTCCTGGCGCAGATAGATTATCACCCCTGAACCGTTCTCCACTATCCGCCGCATCGCGCTGTGCAGCTGATCGCCGCAGTCACAGCGCAAACTTCCGAAAACGTCCCCCGTCAGGCACTCGCTGTGAACCCTTACCAGAACATTTTCCCCGTCCTTGGTCTCTCCGTATACCAGCGCTATATGCTCAAGCTTGTCCACTCTGGATTTATAGGCAATGATTTTGAAATCCCCGAACACGGTCGGCAGTTTGGCGGTTTCCCCGCGCGTGATAAGTATTTCGCTGCGGCGGCGGTAAGCGACCAGTTCGGCAACGGAGCACCACTTCAGAGAGTGTTTGCGGCGGAATTTATCCAGTTCAGGCAGCCGCGCCATCGACCCGTCTTCATTCATTATCTCGCAGATAACCCCGGCCGGAGCAAAACCGGCCATCCGGGCCAGGTCAACCGCCGCTTCCGTATGTCCGGTACGCCGCAGGACTCCGCCCGGGCGGGCAACCAGCGGGAACAAATGGCCCGGAGAAACGAAATCCTCCTGTTTGGAATTCGGGTCTATTAAAGCCGCCACCGTTTTCGCGCGGTCAAAAGCTGAAATACCGGTTGTCGTGCCTTCGATGACGTCAACACTCTGGGTAAAAGCCGTTCCGAAAGCGTCCCGGTCGGAAGCCAGGTTCGTCAACTTCAAACGGGAACTTATTTCTTCACTCAACGGAACGCAGATCAGGCCTTTGGCATGGGTTGCCATGAAGTTGATTACTCCCGGCGTAGCCTTTGCCGCCGCGACAATCAGGTCGCCTTCGTTTTCGCGGTTCTCATCATCAGTTATAAGAACCATTTCGCCGTGTTTCACTGCACCGATAACTTCTTCAACCGGATCAAATTTTACTTTCATAAAACTACCTCGTTCAGAAATAAAAAGCCCTGAAAAGATCATTTTCAGGGCTGGTAATATACCTAAATAACGCTCAGGCCGTTATTTGAAACTTCTCTCATCCAGACTTTACTGTCGGTCACGGAATTACACCATGTCAGTCCTTTAAACAGGATTCGCGGACTTTTACCGCCGGTGGGGAATTTCACCCCGCCCCGAAGATTCAATATTTAATTGTTATATAAGTTAAATGCCGTAAATTTATATGATTACGTTTTCAGTTTCTCCGCAGAATATATGCGCTTTCGGCAGATAGAACGGCAGTTCGATAGTATCGCCGACTTTGAAACGGCGCTGGGCGTCCACCCGCGCGATGAATGAATGCGTGCCGGTGTTTACGTAAAGATAAGTTTCCGATCCCATCGGTTCGATAACTTCGATTTCGGCTTTTACTTTCGGGAACTTGTCATCTCCGGCCTTTGACCAGCAAATGTCTTCCGGGCGGATACCGAAAGTGACTTTCCGGTTGAAGAAAGGAGTCAGTTTTTCTTTCCACTCATCCTGCAGCTTGATCTCAAAAGTTTCTTCCTTGAAGAATAAGTCGTCGCCTTTCTTTAATATCACGCCTTGGAAGAAATTCATCGGAGGAGTACCTATGAAACCGGCAACAAAGAGGTTGGCGGGATTATCATAAAGAGTGATCGGGTCGGCTACCTGCTGAATTATGCCGTCTTTCATTACGCAGATGCGGTCGCCCATGGTCATTGCTTCGGTCTGGTCATGGGTAACATAGATCATAGTGGTTTCAAGCTGAGTATGCAGTTTACTGATTTCAGCCCGCATCTGGACACGCATTTTCGCGTCGAGGTTTGAGAGCGGCTCGTCGAAAAGGAATGCCTCCGGCTTACGGACAATGGCGCGCCCTACGGCAACCCGCTGGCGCTGTCCGCCGGAAAGCTGTTTCGGGCGGCGGTCGAGATACTCTTCAATACCCAGGATCGCGGCGGCGTCCATCACGCGTTTGCGGATATCGCTTTTTTTGAACTTGCGCAACTTAAGCCCGAAAGCCATATTGTCATATACGGTCATGTGCGGATACAGCGCGTAATTCTGGAACACCATGGCAATATCACGGTCTTTAGGAGGAATGTCGTTTACAACACGTTCATTTATTGTAACGTTCCCTTCGGATATTTCTTCCAGACCGGCAATCATACGCAAAGTCGTAGATTTACCACAGCCGGACGGACCTACCAGAACCATGAATTCGCGGTCGTGAATGGTAAGGTCAATATTCTTG
>JAQUOK010000016.1 GCA_028717165.1 Victivallaceae bacterium
TCATTGGCAAAAATCGATCCGGTTTCGGGGCTGGCGGCTCACAGTGCGGTAATCGCCGCCACCCACGACGCGCTCGCCGGCAAAGTCGATGCCCTGGTTACCGCCCCGATAAATAAAGCTTCCGTCTATGCCGCCGGTATTCCGTTTACCGGACATACCGAGCTGATCGCCGAACTCTGCCGCTGTGACAGCTTTGCGATGATGCAGTCCGCCGGAAACCTGCGGGTCGCTTTTGTCACGACCCATATTCCTTTGAGCGCCGTCCCCGGCGCCGTTACCGGAGAACGCATCATCGAAGTTGCCTGCCTGCTTGACCACGCCGTCAGGGCGGAAGGCATAAATCACCCGAAACTCGCCGCCGCCGCGCTTAACCCGCACGCCGGCGAAAACGGCTGCATGGGAACGCTGGACAAGGAAGTCATAGTTCCGGCGCTGGAAAAACTGCGGAGCGGCGGCATGGATATCGACGGGCCTTTCCCGCCGGATACCCTTTTCATAGAAAAGATCCGTTCCGCATATGACGGCATTCTGTCCATGTATCACGACCAGGGACATATTCCCTTTAAAATGCTGGCTTTCGACCGCGGCGTAAATTCCACGCTCGGGCTGCCGATAATCAGAACCAGCGTTGATCACGGAACCGCCTTTGAGATCGCCTGGCGGGGAATCGCGGATACCGGCAGCCTGTCTGCGGCAATAAAACTCGCGGCAGGACGCGCAACAAACAAACGGCATTAAGACAATGAACACTCTGAAATACAAATCCATTCTGTTCATCTTTGTGGGCATATTTCTGTATATTTCCCAGGTGATGCTTTACCGGGAAATAACAGCGAACAGCAACTTCCCTTTCTGCGCGGCAGTCTTTTTCCTTTTGTTTTTCGCGTTATGGACAGCATTCGGAATAACCCTGGCGCCTTTTGAGCGCGTCTGGAAATCCTATTTTCTGTTTCCGCTTATCTGTATTTCCCCGGCAACCCTGCTGAGTCTGATCGCCGTCCGCGTATTTGCGGCGTGTTACCCGATCGACAACTATTCAACTCTCGCGTTCGTGTCCATGTTCGGCTGTTTTCCCGCCGGAACGCTTTTCGGTATTCTGCTGGCTTCAGTGCGGCGTTCCGTTTCCCTGCATATCCGGGATCATGTTCTTTTCTGGGGCGCAACCGGCTATCTGGCAACCGGGCTCTTTTTATATCCGCTTGCCCTGTTCAACATCTTTACGGCCCCGTTTATTTACACGCTAACCGCCAACGTATTCATAATCGCTATTGCCTTGGCCGCGTTCAAGCTCAGGCGGGCGAGGACAATAAAGTACAGGTTCCTGATTTTCGCGGTAGTTCTCGCGGCTGTTAATTTCGCTCTGTTCCACTCTGAAAAATACGCCGTACGGCAATTTTTCGCCAACCGTTATCCCGGCTGGCAGTTTATAAAATCATACTTTACCCATCACGGCCGCATATCAGAATTCAGCCGGACTAAAAATTTCATGCTCCTGAAAAACGACCGGATTTACCAGCGCATTCCTGATGATTGCGAACTGTATAAAACCACCGCCGTTCCTTTTTCTCTGCAGCCGAATAAAAAAAACCTGCACGTCCTTGCCGTCAGTCCGCCGTTTTCCCATATTCCGCTGGCGCTGAGTTCCCTCCCTTACGTACGAAAAGTAACCATGCTCGCTCCGGGACGGGATTTCATGCCGCTGACGCTTCTGCGTTATTTTTCTCCGCAGCCCTCAGCCAAGCTTACGATCATTGATTCCGACCTCGGTGAATACCTCCGGAAAGACCGGAAGTTCGATCTGATAATCTGGCTGTTTCCGGACCGTCACTTCCTCAATTTCGATTCCCTGCTAAAGCTGTGCGCCGCAAACCTTAAAAAGGACGGAACCCTCGCGCTGCCGGCCAGTCTGATAATTATAAACGGCGCTCAAACCTCCCTCAAGGAACTTTTCAAAAATAGAATTTCAATTCCCGGCAAATCCCTTGTTTACGCCTTCAGCAACTTCCCGCTGTGTCCGAACCTGAATATTCTGGAAAAGCGGCTGGAAAAACTGGACGACCAGGAAAACAAGCTCTTTCCAGCCGGAACGTTTTCCATTCTCTACTCAATTCCCGGCAACACGCCGGTCCCCGATATTCCGCTTTCGACAAGCTTTTCCGAAAACCTTCTGCTGCAATCTTTCGTCTCCCCCCAAATAAACCTGCACCAGTTGCTGGCGGTATTGATCGCCGCAACTTTATACGGCGTTTTACGTTTTTTCCTCTTGCGGCGCAAAAGTTTCCACGCGGCAACCGGGCTTTTTGAAAACGGTTTGTGCACGATGCTCCTTATGATGCTCCTGACCGCCTCCTATGCGCTGTACGGAGGCGAATTCTATTATGATTTCGGGACAATGCTGGCGGTCACAAGCGGCGTTCCCGCGGGCATCTTTCTCAGCCGGTTCAAACTGCGGCGCTCCGCCGTAATCCTTTCAATCATTATCATTTTTTTATGTGTTCCGCATGCTCATGAGCGTTATTCCTTATTCATTCCGTTCACTGCCTATCTCAACTTTTTATGCGGCGGAATAATCGCCGCCAATATTTTCAACCAGAATCCGGCCGCAGGCCCCAGACTGCAGGCGGTTCATTTCTCGGCGTGCGCCATCGGAGCCGCCTTAATGTTCACTTTGCTGATCATGCGCTTCAACATCGTCAGCGCCCTCTTCATCGTCTTTTTATTCAGGATCCCGCTGATCTTTTCCAAAATGACCCTGGGTAAACTCGATATCAGGGAGGCGGTCGATGGGTAAGTTTTTAATTAATTTATGCATGCTTCTGCTGTTCAGCGGATTATGCGGCCAGGAAATGCCGCAGCCGTCCTACCATCTGGAAAAACCATCCGGGCCGCAGGTGGATTCCATTCTGGCCTCAGTTAACGGAGAGCCGATCAGCCTGCTGGACGTGATCTATGAAAGTTCATACAGCGAGGCGCGTTTGTACGCGGTTTACTCCAGCAGCGATATCTTTCAGGAAATCCAGAAACTGCGCAAGCGGATCCTTGACGAGATTATCGACCGTAAACTGATCCTGCTTGAATACAACGCCAATAAACCTTTTGAAGTGCCGCGCCAGTATGTTGAAAACCTGATCGATGAACTCGCCATGAATTTCGGGTGCACTAACCGCGCCGAACTGGTGGTCAAAGCCAAAGAAGCCGGAACTACAGTCGAGGAGTTGCGGGAAAAAGCCAGGATCCAGGTAATCAATCAAATAATGATTTCCAACTACATATATACCGTCGTTAATCTGACGCCGCGGGAAATTCATGAATATTATAAAAAAAATGTAAAAGAGTTCTCTTCAGCTCCGCAGGTCAGGCTGCAACTGCTGCTTGTCCGTCATGACCGGGAGGATTTCAAACGGATAAAGGCGGAACTTACGGACGCCTTTAAAAATGCCGACGGAAAAATATTTACCGGAATGGTAAGACTCTATTCCAGCGGCCCGGGGGCGATGCGCGGCGGCGATCTCGGCTGGATAGAGTACGCCGAACTGAGGCCGGAATTCGCGAAAGCCGTAAAAGGCAGGAAAACCGGTGAAATAGTCGGCCCGATAGATACGGACGAAGGGATTTATTTTCTGCGTATAAATGAAAGAAAAGGCGCCGTAAAAGCCGAGTTTTCCAGGATGATCCCGGAAATCAAGGGAAAAATAGAGGATGAACGCAGAAAAAAAGCTTACGACGCCTATATTGCCAAACTCCGCAAAAAATCCGTTATCCGTTATTTCTTTTAATCAGTTATCAGTTATCAGTTGTTTTTTTATTAAAACGATGATTTTATTCAATTCCATTCTTCCGCTTCCGGGGCGTTCAGAACCCTGATGCGCCGCCCCGGACGCGGGAACTTGATGATAATCGCGGTTCCCTCCCCTTCCCTCGTATCAAGCCGCATTTCGGCTCCATGGATGCGTAAAACCCTTTCGATAATCATCATTCCCAGGCCGGTTCCGCCTTTTTTGAAGGATTTGAACGGGTCGAACATACGCTTGAGTTTATCCGCACTGATGCCGCTGCCGCTGTCAATGAACTCCAGAATTACATAGTCATCGTTATAGAACCCGTTGACAATTATTTCACCGCCCTGCGGCATGGCCTGGACGGCATTGCGCAAAACATTAAAAAAGGCCTGCTTAAGCTGGGCGCTGTCTCCATATATTTTAGGCAGAATTTCCGGCCAGTTACATTTGACGGAAATATTCCTGGCCTCGATTTCGGCCTGCATGAATTTCAAAGTCTCAATGATCACAGCCTTTATATCGAGATCGACCATGGTATTCCCGCCGGGACGGATGGCATGCAGGAACTGGTTTATTATATTGTCGAGGCGCTCGACTTCATTGCGGCAGGCTCTCAACATTTCCCCGGCTTCCCTGATATCCGGCTGCTCCTCATCCTCATCAAACATGCGGTTCAGCAACTGCAGATTCAGATACAGGCTGTTCAGCGGATTGCCGATTTCATGCGCCACTTCCCCGGCAAGCATTGAAACGTAATTGGACGTTTCGGTCTCAAACTCCCGCATCGTCCGCTGCCTGGACTCAGTCACGTCCCGCAGGATTACCGTGGCGAAACTGCCGTCTTCAGCGTGCGGCACCAGGTAAAACTGCAAACAGCGATGTTCCGGGTACATGATCTCAATTTCCTGTCTGGACATGCGCGTCCATTCATCGGCGTCCTGTTTGAGGATACTGAACCAGTCGACATTCTGGAGAAACTGCGACAGGCGTACCCGTTCGATATCGTCAGGAAGTCCAAGCAGTTCAGCCGCCGCCCGGTTATGATAACGGATATGCAGACTCCGGTCCACAACCAGGATCCCTTCCTCAACCGCATTAAAGATCGTTTCAAAAAAACCTTTTTCCCGTGACAGGTGGAGAATATAGGCCTGCAGGCTGTTCGCGTCTATGCTGTCAACCCGCTCAATAAATCTGTCGAGAAAACTTTCTTTCTTTTTCTTTAGAATCATAATAACCGTACATGAAATTTACATCTATGTAAATAATGGCACTATTATCTCCAAAATCAAGTTCCGCTGAATATTTTGCCGCAAAACAGGTCTTGACTTATCCTGTCAAAAAGCAGAAAATTCATCCGAAAACAGTAATTTAATTGTTTTTTTCCCTGAATTACTGTAATATAATCTGTATAGAGTTTTTATTTGAAATATTTACGGACACGAGAAGGATTTAAGCGTATGGAAATCTTTCATGATTTTATAATCAACTTTTCCCTGTCGATCATATTGTTCTTCGCCTATTCCAAGGTTTTCAAATATTTTAATGACAAATACTATAAACAACTGCTGAACGGCCTCATCCTGGGCGGAATGAGCATTTTAGTCATGAGCTTTCCGTTTCAGCTGATACCGGGAGTAATCTTTGATACCAGAGCGATAATACTCAGTATAGGCGGACTGTTCGGGGGCCCGATAACCGCAATTACGGCGACAGTTATGGCGATTGCTTATCGTATTTATGAGGGCGGAGCAGGAACCATTATGGGCATATCAATTATTGTCACCTCCGCTTCACTCGGAACCGCTTTTTATTATCTCAGGGAAAGAAATCCTTCCGTGATGACCAATGTAAATATCTATCTTTTCAGCCTGATCGTTCATATCGCAATGCTTTTCTGTGCCCTGTTGCTGCCGCCGGACGCCGTATTAAAAGCCGTGCGTCTGCTCGGCATCCTGATCCTTGTCGTCTATCCGTTCATCTCCTTCGCCATCATAAATCTCCTGAGAGAAAAAGAATACGGCTTATCCCTTGAAGCAACCCTCAATAAAAGTTTGAATGATTATCAGGATATCGTCGATAATTCCTCCAGTGTCATCATGCGCGTCGCTACCGACGGCACGATAAGATTCATAAATAATGCCGGGCAGCGGATTTTCGGTTACAGCGAAAAAGAAATCCTCGGTAAAAATATCTACAAAACTCTTATTCCCCTTAATAAAGAAGAAATCGTCAGTACGGATTCAGTACAGGGCATGACTGACGACCCGCTCAGTTATTCCTGGAGCGAGACTGAAAACCTGCGGAAAGACGGCAGCAGGATCTGGATTGCGTGGAGCAATAAGCCGATTTGCAACCCAAACGGCGATGTGACGGAAATTTTATCCGTCGGGGTCGACATAACTCAGCAGAAAATGCTGGAATTTGAATTGAAAAATCAAAACCGGGAACTCGAACGTCTCCACCGCCGCTATAAATTGGCTGCCAGCACTTCGCAGATAGGCATCTGGGAACTTGATCTGAAGAACAATAAATTTACCTGGGATGATTGTATGTATACTCTCTACGGCCTGGAGAACCAAAAAACCGAAAACTGTCACGAGGCATGGCTTAAAAGGCTACACCCGGATGATCTGGACCAGGTAAAAAATAATTTTCAGCTGATGATCACAGGAGAAAAAGAGTTCGACAGCATAGAATTCAGGATAGTGCGGCCGGACAATAAAGTCAGAAATATAAAAGCTTTCGCAAAAGTTTTCAGGGACGATGAAGGCAAACCGGCCTCTCTGCTCGGAGTCAGCTACGATATTACCGACCTGATCAATATCCGGAAAAGTCTGCAGCAGCGCGAATATGACTACCAGATGCTCTTTGACAACATGACGGTCGGTTTTGCCTACCACAGAATGATTTATGACAAGGAGGGCAAGCCGTACGATTATGAATTTCTGAAGATCAATCCCGCTTTTGAAAAAATGACCGGGATATCCTCGAAAAGCGCAATCGGGAAAACAGTCAGGGAAGTACTGCCCGGCGTCGAGGAATACTGGATCGAAGAATACGGGAAAGTGACCGAAACGCAAAAGTCCGTACATTACAAAAACTATTCCCAAAAAATCGGAAAATTTTTTGACGTATGGGCTTTTTCTCCCCAAAAAGGCTACTTTGCCGTTATAGTTAACGATATAACCGCCCAAAGGGAGATGGAACGGAGAAGGGATTTTTCGAACAAAATACTTACCGAATTGAATCATGAGTTCAAAGATGAAAATATCATCAATAAACTGGCAACTATGTTTAAAGATTTTTCAGGAGCGGAGGCAATTGGAATAAGGCTCAGAAAAGATGAAATTTTCCCCTATGTGGTAAGTGATTTCAAAGAAAAACCACCGCAAAATCTCTGTCTCTGCCGGCCGGCAGAACACGACGGTATCCACCGCGATGCTCAGGGCCAGTTACACTTTGAATGCCTGTGCGGGTCGATATTATCGCAGAAA
This sequence comes from Victivallaceae bacterium, assembly GCA_028717165.1. Lineage (GTDB taxonomy): Bacteria > Verrucomicrobiota > Lentisphaeria > Victivallales > Victivallaceae > JAHOYW01. The sequence goes on from JAQUOK010000016.1 coordinate 7,274, forward strand.
ATCAAAAATTTCGATTCCCCGAACGTTACCGCGAAAGGCAGCTTCTGGATAAATGACGTTTCAAATGTAGGTAATTTATGCGCAGCCGGCGACAAAGTCTGCTGCTTAAGCGGCTTTACTTCTCTGGCCCTCATTCCAATCCTGCACGACGATGTCCCTATAGGATTGATCCAGTTAAGTTATCACGAACCCAACAAAATAACAATTGAACTGATAGAGCTTTTTGAATCCATAGGACAAAGCGTAGGCATAGCTTTCGCCCGGCTTAACAACGTTAAAAACCTGGAGGAAGCCCGGGAAAAAGCCGAAAGCGCCGACAAAGCGAAAAGTGAATTCCTGGCAACCATGTCGCATGAGATCAGTACCCCGCTGAACGGCCTCATCGGTTTTTCAGGCATCGTGGAAAAAATGCTGCGCCGGAGCCGGACTTGCGAACAGCGTGACAAGCTCCTTGAATATCTGGAGATAATAAAAACCTGCGGTCAGAATGTAACCGAACTGATAAATGATATTCTGGAACTGGCAAGCATTAGCGCCGGCGATACGGAAGCCCTGCTCGAGGAATTCTCCCCGGAAGAAATAATCACGGAAAGCAATGAAATCCTGGATTTTAAAGCCAAAGAGAAAAATATTAATTTAGTTTTTGAACACGCGGACCTCCCGCTGAAGGTGATCGGAGCCAAAAGACAGCTCAAGCAGATATTATTCAACCTGATCGGCAATTCGATAAAATTCACAAATAAAGGCAGTGTCAGAGTAAAGGCCGCTTACAGTGACGGCAATCTGCTTATAGAAGTCAAAGATACCGGGATCGGAATACCGCCGGATATGAAAGAGAAAATACTGGAACCATTTACCCAGGTTGACCAGTCGTCCACCAGAAAATACCGGGGCACCGGACTGGGTCTGACGATTGTCGCGAGAATATTGGAAAACCTCAAAGGCAGCCTGAATATCGCAAGCAGGCTGGATGAAGGAACAACTATATCCTTTTCTTTTCCGGTAAAGGTCACCCAGAGCCATAAAACCGAAGTACCGCCGCCGCATGAATATACTCCTCTGAGTACAGATTCCAATATTCTGGTAATCGAAGACGATCCGGTATCAATCCTCTACCTGAAAGAAATCCTGGAAAGTTCCGGAGCCGATTACAAAACGGCCGGCTCGTACCGTCAGATGCAGGAAATATGCGATGCGGGTTTTATCCCGGACATTGCCCTTATCGATATATCGCTTCCCGAAGAAGACGGTTTCGAATGCCTGAAATGGCTGAGGAATAAATTTCCCGGCCGGAAAATCAGGTGCATTGCCCAGACCGCACATGTCCTGCACGAAGACGCGAAACGCTATGAAAACGCGGGGTTCGACGCTTTTATCGGCAAACCCTATAACCACGAAGAACTCATAAAGCTGCTGCAGACTTGATTTCCGCCTTTTTCCTGAATAAAAAACGGATACTGCTGGACAAAATACGCATTTACGGCTAGTGTAAATTTACGGTATTGTTCTATGAAAAATAAATTTTATTATATCGGCCTGAACTTTTTCATGCCCGGAATGGGACAGATGGCGGCCGGACGTTACGTTCGCGGCCTCCTGCAGGCAACAGGTTCGCTCATTGCCGTTTTCCGGCTTGCCGCCGCGGTATTCATACCGCTTACCGAGTTTTACAAAGGCAATATGCTGTCTGAAGAAATTCCGGAAATAAGTTTAAGTGCAATACTCACGCCGGTACTGATATTTCTGATAATTCTGGCATGGAGCATTATTGACATGATGTTCGGGCCGAAAGAAAAAACTGAAAAATTTCGTGGAGAAAATCACAAATGAAATATACTTTCATGCCTGTATTCTGCCTGCTTTTTTGTACCTTCTGCCTGTATTCCAAAGACACGGTTAAATGGGAAGACGACACTCCTGAAGTAAAAATCAAGGCAAGCGGTCTGTTCAGCAAAAAAAAGGATCCGAAAGTCCGGAATTCCAAGAACACTCCGGCCGACAGCATCGCCCGGGAAATCGCGGTTGACAATTACCGTTTCCAATGGCAGCCCCAGTGGAGTTTCGCGGGACTCGGGGGGGCTATCCTGCCTTTCGCACTTGAGAGCGGCGATGAAAGCGTTCTGGGAATAGTCGAAACCCTGCCGCAGAAAGATACTTCGTCCAGCTCGATAATAGTTTTCATTAACCTTGCCGATTTCGCTATTATCAATTACACTGTCATGACGGGCAAAGACGTCCGCAAATTCTGTTTCGTTCCGTTTTCCCAGAAAATAGTATGCCTTGTAAAATCCCCGTATAACAAATATTACCCCGAACCGAAATTCCAGTTGCAGACTATAGATACCCATACCGCGGAGGTCATATCATCCACCCCTATGGCCAAAGAGGAACCCGTCGCCGTTTGCAGCAATGGAGGAAACGTTTTCGCCGCGTTCAGGGATTCGGACCGGATAAGGGTATACGACATTGATAAGCTTTCCGAGTACAGGAGTTTTCCGGCCGTCAGTAACCCGGCCGCCTTAAAGTGCAGCCGGGACGGAAAAAAACTGCTTGCCGTCGGCAGCAGTGAAATCCGGTTTTTCGATATTGAACAGCAAATTGTTCCGGAAAAGAAAATAACGCTGCCGGCTTTCTTCAATCCGGATAAGGCTGTTTTGTGCTCCGAAGACGCGTCAAAGTTTCTGCTCTCGGTTTTCGGGGGGGACACCTATTTTTATAACGGCGAAAAATTCATCAAAATATGCAAACGCACGGATTCGGACGTTGCCTGGAGCGCGGCCGGGAAATCCATCCTTGTCGGGCAGCCCCAGAATTCCAGCATCGCCTCCTATAAGCCTGATGATCTGGACACGCCGGAAACACAGTTCCGGTTCCAGAAGCTGCGGCCATATACCAACGGTAAACTATTCAAGATAATTACTCTTCCGCCCGGCCAGGCCGGAATCGCCGTCCTTGATAAACGCGGCGCATTATGTCATTTCACCTGCAAGCGCAACCGCTGGAAAAAAGACATGATCATAGAACAGCCGGAACCTCTGTAGAGTGAAAAGCAGAATATATGGTATGAAACATTTTCTCAATTCTTATTTTGCTGTTGCACAGCAATGATTTTTTCCGCAATTTTTCTCCTGATGTCATATATCTTCCGGGCATCTCCGGTAAACGTGTTAGTATTTTTTACCAGGGATTCCGCCAGCCTCAATACTTTTTCCGCACTTTCGATTAAAGCGGCATTATTTTTGTTATCCGCCTGTTTCAGGACAGCAAGTTTTTCTTTCAGAAGCGCAAAATAATCATAATCCTCTATCCCGTCTCTCAACAGTTCCCAGCGGATCGTATTGACCGGGCCGGTTTCGCCTGGATAAACCAGAAAGGCATTACCGAAATCAAGACGTTGACGCGCCTTGTAAGGCGGCGCCCAGCGGTGAAGGTTCTTCCAGGGATCAGCAGTCCAGGAATTTATTGTCCAGTAAAGAAGCCCGGTAATATTGTATTTCCACATTTTCCAGAAATACGCCCGATGCGCAAGCAGTTCCTGGGTCGTTAAAAAGTGCTCCCAGGATACATACCACCACATTTCCTTGCCTTGGCCTCGACGTTTATCAATTTCTCTGCGGATACTGTCATTTATATCATTACAGTGAGCATGATATACCCAGACGTCAATTCCTTCAGGCACATTGGCCGGATCGTCCGAAAAATCGGTCATGGGCACAACCGTTTTTATTTCCTTATCGACAGAGTGGATCAGGTCGGTAACTTTCCTGATGAACTCATAAGATTCCCGGCCCGGTTCATCACAAGTGTAATTATAAGCCGGTTTGAACCAGCCCCCGGCTTTCAGGTGTTTGACCCAGTTACGGAAAACCGCAGTAACCGTCCGATTGAATTTTTCACTGAAGGCCGGGCCGAACGGATAGGAAACCATTTTTCCGGCAGCTTCGTCATATACGTTCATTTTCAGGACTTCCGGCGTACCTACTTTACCGGCAGCCCCGAAGTTAAGGCCGTAAAAGAAACAATTTCGGCCTTTTTCCAGATCGGCTTTCAGTTTCTGATCGAAATCGCTGAAATCAGCCGTCGGAACCCCATCAGCTTTTAACCGGTAATTAATCCCGGTATTGCGGAAAGAAATCCTGTGGGCAAGCATATTGTCCGTATATTTCCGGCGCAGCGCGGCAAAAGCCGGGGTATTTTCCGGTAAATTGTGATATTTGCTCAAAAAATTATCCCATAAGCCGAAAGCGGTTTTCAAAAACGAGCTGCGGGGTAGAGTAAAATCCCAGACAGTAACGTCAATATGAAGCCGCAGGGGAGCCGCATTCGCGATTTTTACGGTCAATTCTCCCTGATATTCTCCAGCTTGAACCCCTTCCGGTACATAAAGAGTGATCCATACCGGCTGCAGCTTGCCGAATTCCGCATTAAAATGTCGGACTTCAGGAAGTGCGTCCGGCCACCCCCCTTCCCGCCGGAATTCTTTTTCCGGCGGATTGGGGATATAGCAGACCGGACTCCATTTTATAAATTTTTTATTTATCCGGCTGCCTTTCCGGCTGATTAAATCGCCGGCTTCAATGCTTACTGCGTTCAAATTCCGTAACGGCATGAGTACAAGTTGGAAAGATTCATATTCATTACGGCAAAGCTCAAGCCGTACCCGGTCGGTTATTTCACCATGAAAAGATTCCGCCCGCCGGAACACTTTGGTAAGTGAATTTTCTATACCTGCCGCATAATCTTTATCCAGCCGGATTCCCATAGCGTTCAGAGATTCCAGATATGCCGCAGCCGGGAGAACATTTTCAAGTCCGGACTGCAATTTTTCAAAGAGGGTTTTCCAGGAAGAAAAATTCGTTGCGCCGGCAGGCGAAATTTCTTTCAACTTCCGATGTAAAATTTGAACATCCGATTTTATGTTGTTGCCGAGTTCCGGGTTGGCGGTTTTCAGAAATGTATCCAGACGCAGGGCAGTTCCCCGTAATTCCGCCAGACGCGCCGTCAGATCCGCCTGAAAATAGACGGAAGGTACGGTAACGCTTTTTTGTTCCACGTCGCGGAAAACACAATGCCCGCCGGAATTTCTCAGGGCGATACGGCCGGTTTTCAGCGAATGATCAATGGTTTCAAAAATTAACTTGTCATCGATATGGCATTTGATCAGGGAATCAACGCATTCAGCGCGGAGTTTGTAAGTTCTGCCGGGAACGGGTTCGAAAGGGAGGTGAAACAGAACCGTACTTTGTCCGTTCTCATTTTTCAGCAGCCGGATATAACTGCTTCCGCCCGGAGGCGGCAGAGGATTGAGTCCGGTTTCCGCCTTTTGTATGGCAAGGGCATAATAAGTGTTGGCATTGCGGTACCGGAACAAAAGGGTCGCCTGCCTGAACCCTTTTTCAATTTCAAGCCGGGCCTGTACCGTATAATTTTCCCGGTCTTCGCCCAGCGCAAGCAGATTGACCACTCCGTCCTTTCCGGGAAGCCGTTTTTCCTTTCCGGGCTTATCCGAAACGGTTTCCCAGGCGCCCATAATTATTTCATCGGAGCACCTTTTTTCGCTTTTTTTAACCTTATCAACGCTCAGACCGTTGATAAGCCACAGCCGGTTACGGCTTAAAAATTCGATTTCCAGCTTGCCGCCCGTAACTTCGACCGTAAATATTCTGGGCTCATAATCGGCAGCGGCCAGTTCCCGGTTCGAGATCAGGGTTTTACCCGCAGCCCTGACGGTTACCGGCCCCCTGTCCCCTCTTGGATGAGTCATTATCAACGCCAGGCGATAACTCGCATCAGGCAAATCCAGCCGGAAAGTCCGGTTACGGGCGGAAAACAGATAATCCTCACGTAACGCATCCGGCCCCCATTCTCCCCAGGACGGGTTCCAGACGCCGAGCGGCTGATCCCAGCCAAACCCCGCTTCCGGAGAATAAAGGGTTTGAGGCGTTACTTTGGTAAAACCCGGAATCGTCGGACTGTTGCCGAAATCAAAATCATAAGAGTTGCCCAGAATAGTCATACCAGCCATAAATAAAGATACTAACAAGATTTTTTTCATGCTTTCATTCCAATATCGGCGAGACTGGAAAAAACTTTTTAGAATCTTATTTCCTCCCGCTTTGAATTATTTTTTTCTGCTGAGTTTCATTTGTAAATCAAATTCGAGCCGGAATTTTATCCCGGCTCATTTGCTTTCAGTTGATCTTGCAGCTAATACCCCCAATTGTGATAAAGCTGATTAGTTTGCGAAATGGTTGAATAATAAAAGTTGTCGGTCTTGTTGCCTATGATTAAACAGTTGGTAGTTAACTTGCTTGCGTCAATATCAACTATCTCGATCCCGTATAATTGATCTTCACCATAAGACGCATTGGAGGCAATAATGCAATCCTGTACATAACTTGCCTTTATTCCCGAGTATGTCCCTGATGATTCCTGAGAATTATTGTAAGCCATGTTATTGGTTATTTGACTTTTAGCTATCGCATACCAGATATAAATTCCTGCCTGATCGTTATTATAAGCAAGGTTGCCGTCTACAATTAAGTAATTTTCATAACTGAATATCAATATTCCCGTACCGCTTTCCGTGACAGTATTTGATCTGACAATAGTCCTGTTGCTCCTCTGCACCCTTATTCCCGGGCCGCTGCATCCTTCCACATAATTATTCTCGACTTTTGAATCGCTCGCATTGCTTATATTTAAGCCTCTGACAGCGTTGTAACATCTGTTTCCAAACGCAAAAAGACGATATGAAGTACCGCCATCTCCATTAAGAGTAATTGCGTCATCGGCCGCGTTCCTGGATGTGCAATCTCTTACCGTTATATTTTCGCAGGTTGTATAGCAGGTAATTCCATCGTTGCTGACAGTATCAACTGTACAGCCTGCGATCTCGCCATTTGTACTCTGATAAAAATATATCCCGTTTGCTCCGCTGCCGTTTATATCTTTTACGTTGCAATTTATGACTTTCAGCTTATCACCATTCCCTATTTTGATCCCTCCATAATTTGTTCTGATTACGTTAACGTTTCTGATAGTTATATTTTCACAATCATTAAATAGTATACCATATAAACTCAGCGCAGTAGTTTCATCCCCTATGGTAAGATCTCTGATCGTCACATTTTTAATACCGGTCGCCCCGGTAAACGCCAATCCATGTAAAAATCCATGCTTACCTGCAACTTCCAGGTTATCCTTACTTAATGTGATATACGTGCCCTGCCCCTGAAAATGTCCGTCAACTATGATAATTCCTCCTTCGTTCGGCAAACTGTCATGCGCTTCCTGAATGCCTCCTATATACGGATCCGCGGTTGTCCCGCTCCCGCTTGTCGCATAACTTGATGCATAACGTACAAAATCTGCATCTGCTTCAAAACCTGCTGCAAAAAAAATACCCGCCAATACCAACAGTAACCGTTTCATAGAATGCTCCCTGGTTAATTGTTAAAAACGTTTTTTTTTCGACAAACTTTATTTTTTTAGTTTTATATTCAGAAATTCGATAGCTTGCGCTATTTTTATCCGCCTTGCCGTCAGAGTTTCCGGGGCCGCAGGAAGTTCCCCGGATAAATCCGCGAGTATTTCCATCGGCCCGGCTAAAATTTCTTTTGCCAACCCTTGTTTCCTGCCGGCATCAACAGAATTTTTTAGAATACGAAAATAATCGTAATCCTCCAGTCCGTCCCGCAGTACCTTCAGGCGGATTGTGTTGACGGGACCGGTTTTACCGGGATAAATCAGGAAAGCGTTACCAAAATCCGCAGCCTCTCCGACAGGATAACGATGCAGGTTCCGCCATGGGTCGGATGTCCAGGAGTTGACTGTCCAGTAAAGAAGCCCCTCAATATCGTTTTTCCACACGTCCCACAGGTAACTGCGGTGCATCAGCAAATCCTGAGTCGTCAGCAGGTAATCATAAGAAATATACCACCAGAGCCGCCCGCCATGTTGCCGTTTGCTTTCAAGTTCGGAACGGAACCGGTTATGAAAACCGCGATGATAGGTCCAGATATCAATATTCCTTATTTCCTCGAAATCATCCGGAAATTTGGTCATGGGAACAAGGATCGCGGGATCCGGTGAGATATTGTGAATGAATTCAGTCACCTTCCGGAGGAAAGGATTGGGAAATTGCGGTTCGTCCGCCAGATAGTTGTAAGCCAGTTCAGACCAGCCTTTGTCACGAATATGCGTACCCCACTGCCGGTAAATATTTTTTACAACGGCCTGGAATTTTTCACTGAAAGGAGGGCCGAAAGAAAAAACGGTATTTTTCCTGAGATTTTCGTCATAAACGTTTTTTCGCAAGTACTGCGCTTTGCCGATTCTGGCTGCGTCTCCAAACGAAAGTCCGTAGTTTATACAGGTAAGCCCCTTGGGAAGCCACTTTTCCGCTTCCTGGTCAAATGCGGAAAAATCAATATTTAGGGTACCTTCCCCGCCAAGAACATACCTTACATTCGTATTCGTACGAAAGGAAACCCTGTGCCGCAGCATATTTTCTTTGTACGCATCCATTATTTTTTGAAATGCGACGGGACTGCCGGAATAGTATTTTAACAATCCATATTTATCCGTACGTAATCCGAATGAGGTTTTCAAAAACGGACGGACGGGAAGCGTAAAATTCCAAACTCGAAGATTTAAACTGATCCGGCGGGCAAGGCCGCTTTGCGGACAAATGGTGAGGATTCCCCGGTATATCCCCGGCATCGTACCCGCCGGTACATAAATCTCCACCCATACCGGCTGAACTACCCCGGCCTCCAAATCGAATTTGTCCTGATTCAAAAGGGCATCCGGCCATCCCCCCCGTTTCTGAAACTTTTTATTGGCCGGGTTGGGAACAAAATAAACCGGATAATATTTGAAACAGTTTTTGCTCAGTTTGCCGCCGTCGGCATTTACCAGATCACTGCACGCTATGGAAACGTCTTTAACGTCCTGAAGCGGGAAAAGTGCTATCTGAAAACATTCATACTCGTTACCGGCAGCGGCAATATTCATGCTGCTGTCATTCAATTTTCCGCGAAACAACCTGATATCCCGATAAACTTTCCGAAGCGCGGTTTCAGTACCGGCAAAATATGCCGCATTGAGCTTTTCGTTACCTGCCGCTTTGGCGAGGCTTGCAACATATGCAGAAGAATCATCGATAATCTGCTTCAGTCTTTCGGCTTCTACTTTCAACTTTTCCGTTTTTAAACGGAATCCGGCAACTTCTTCATTACTGCCTGGAGGCGAAGTGGAAAGTTCCGTTTCAAGTTTGTTGATCTCTGCCAGCAGTTTCCCGTTCTCAGCACACAGACAACTGCTGAATTTTTCAGGCAGGGAACATGTTTTCAAAAA
>JAQUOK010000017.1 GCA_028717165.1 Victivallaceae bacterium
AACTCATCCGAAATGAAACATTTCGCAAGATTCTTTAAAACATTAAAAAAAATGGATCACCCCATTATGCTGATGTGACCCATTAGTAAGCAAAACTCTGCCTGAACTAGCTGTAATTTATTCGCTGACCTGACTTGTAATGTACTCAATAGCTTTACCTACCGTAGTCATTTTTTCAGCATCTTCATCAGGAATATCCGCGCCAAATTCTTCTTCCAGAGCCATAATCAACTCAACCTGGTCCAAAGAGTCAGCTCCGAGATCTTCGATGAATTTAGCATCGTCCGTAATCTGGTCTTCTGAGACGCCCAACTGCTCTGCGATAATTTTTTTGACTTTTTCTGCAACTGAAGACATTATATTGTCCTCCTTTATTCGATTAATGTTTTTCGTACTTTAAATACATAATATCTAAAACAATTTTACTTAACATGCGACAATTTTCAGAAAATTCAAATTTTTTTTAAACAATTGTCATAAAAATTAATCGAGTAACCGGTTTATTTGGGGGAAAAGGGGCAACTTTTTGCGCCTTACCCTGCACCTTTATCTCTGCTTTGCCCCCCGGTATAACGCGAAAAAGCAAGAAATCTTCACTCCCGCCCTCCGGGCGCTGGGCCCGATTTGAAAATTACCAGCTGCGCCGAGTATTTTATCACTATGTTTCAGGGGAAACAAATTGCTGTTTTCACCTGAAAGCAAAGAACTTCATTTGTCAGGTTCGCAGGTTCTGACTCCTCCGGGCTTGTGCCACAAAACGCAGAAGTACCTATTTTAGCCCTGACAGCCTTTTCCGTTCCGGATTTTTTCCTTGTCGCGTTCGGCTTTCGACATGATGGAAGCGCGCTCTACAGCCATATCGTCCTTGAGCTGTTCGATGTCAGCATGGTTTGTGTGTTTTTTCAATTTGTCGGCGTAGGCCAACTTCATTTCAGCAAGTTTGGCTTTGCAAACTCTGTCTACTTCCGCTACGGCTGCTTTTTGCTTGCCGTCCAGTTCATTTAAAGCGCCGCCGCTGCGTTCCAGGGCCAGTTCCCATGCGGTTTTCATCCTTGTCTCCGTTTATAGATTACAGTTCGTCTGATAATAGTTGGGTTAAAAAAAACAATATAAGTGTCATTTGCCGTCTTGCAATTTTTTCTGAAGACTTTAATTTGACGCAACAGGATTATCTAACCCCCAAAACGGATTTGTTCATGAAAACGATAAATTTGTGGCCGAAAGATTATCCGGCCGGAAAGTCGGAAAACAAGGATTTCATTCCAACCCTTGATATTTATACTCTCGACACTGACGAACCGAAAGGCGCGGTAGTTATTTGTCCGGGCGGCGGCTATGCCGGCCGGGCGCCGCACGAAGGCAAAGATATCGCGTTGCGTTTTAACGAATTCGGTTTCCATGCATTTGTTGTCCAGTACCGGGTTGCCCCGGACCGTTTTCCGGCTCCGCAGCGGGACATTTTCCGGGCGGTGAAACTGGTGCGTTCAAAAGCTGAAGAATGGAATAGCCGGCCGGATAAGATCGCGGTCTGCGGTTTTTCCGCCGGCGGCCATCTGGCGGCAAGTTCCGGGACTTTGTTTAATGAAGTTCAATTCGCGGTCGGCGACGAAACCGATAAATATCCCCAGAAACCCAATGCCCTGATATTATGCTACCCGGTTATTTCGTCGGGCGAGCACGGACATTCCGGTTCTTTCGATAATCTCCTTGGCGCCGGGTCAGACCTTGAACTGCGGGAAAAATATTCGCTGGAAAAACGCATCAGCGCGGAAACGCCGCCGACCTTTCTCTGGCACACCGGCGAGGATTCGGCGGTTCCGGTGGAAAACAGTTTATTCTGGTGCCAGGGGCTGCGTAAATACAGGATCCCGTTTGAATTGCATATTTTCCCGGAAGGAAGACACGGGCTGGGACTGGGGGTGGACGACAAAGTTCCCGAACTGCGCGTCTGGCCGGGGCTTTGCGCGACCTGGCTCAGGAAAATGCAATGGTAATTATTTATTCCATCCTGACAGGCAGAAAATAATTCTTGCCTTGCCGGTGGCGATATACGCTTCTCCCGTGGAGCCCAGGCGCAACCGCTGCGGCTCTTTGGTCAGTATTACTTTTACCGGATAATAATTCTGCCCGGCCCGGACTTCTGGCATGCCGCCGATATGGAAAACCCTGCCTTCAAAATAACCGTATTCCAGATAGTTGTATTGGCTGCTGGATATGCGGACAGGCTGCCCTTCCTGGATCCGGAAGATCTGTTTTTCGTCAATATATACGGTAAACTTCTTCTTGTCGGTCGTTGCGATCCGAACCAGCACGTCGCCCGGTTCCACGTAAGCGCCCGGCTTGGGCGGAATATAACGGATAATGCCGTCTTCAGGCGCGGCAAAAACAAAGTCGGCAAGATGCTTTGATAAAAGCTTAAGCTGCCCCTGTTTGCTTGCCAGTCTGGTTTTGAGAAGGGCCAGTTCGTTGGCGGCCTTGGCAATGATTTTCTTGGCCAGGCCGTTTTTAAGGATCATATAATCCTTGCGCGCGGATTTCAGTTCGTTAAGGTTGGTCAGGTGATTCATCTGCTTTTCCTGAAGCTGGAGCAGGGAAACGACCTGGCGCTTGTAAAGCTTTTGAAACATTTCCTGTTCCAGTTCGCTTTTTTTACAGCGTTGTTCCGCGGTTTGGAGAGCGATTATGGTGTGCCGGTACTCTTTCGGCAGCGGGTCGTGCTGTTTTATGGCGAGCTCCGCTTCCGCAACCGCAATTTCAGACTTAAGTTCTTCGATCTGGTTTTTGAGCAGTTCAATTTCGTCGCACAGTTCCCGGTCGTCAAGACGCAGGAGCGCTTCTCCTTTTTTTACCTGTTCTCCTTCGTTTTTGATAACTTCCCGAATCCGGCTCTGGACCGAGGATTTCAGCTGGTATTCCTGAAAACCTTCAAACACGCCCCTTCCGGAAACCGTGTTTTCCATATAGCCGAAAACCAGTATCGCCGCGATTATGATCACGAAAAGAAAGAGAATGCCGATCATATAGCGGAATATTTTTATTGTTTTGCGGAAATTATAGTTTGAACTCATTGTAATCCTCCCGCTTATGAATTCACTTTCTGCTGGGCGTTATACAATTCCTGATAAACCCCCGGATGACGCATAAGCTCGTCATGAGCGCCCATCTGGACGATTTCTCCGGAATCCATAACCACGATCAGATCCGCGTTTTTGATCGTGGACAGACGATGCGCAATAATAATCGTAGTTTTATCATGCATCAGATTGTCCAGGGCGGTCTGCACCAGAAACTCCGAAACCGTGTCCAGGGCGGAAGTCGCTTCATCCAGAATCAGTAAGCTCGGGTTCTTCAGAATGGCGCGGGCAATCGCCAGCCGCTGCTTCTGGCCGCCGGAAAGGCTTGCTCCGTTTTCACCGATGACAGTGTCATAACCGTTTTCCATATCTGTGACAAACTCGTCGACATTTGCCATGGCGGCGGCTCTTTCGACCTCACTTCGGGTCGCGTCTTTTTTGGCGTAGGCGATATTGTCCCGGATAGAACCGCTGAAGAGGAACGGTTCCTGCAGCACCACGCCGATATGTTCCCGGTAGGCAGCGCTCGAATAGCGGTTTATGGGCACGCCGTCAATGGAAAGTTCGCCCTCCTGGATGTCATAGAATCTCAGCAGCAGGTTGGTTATCGTCGATTTGCCGGAACCGCTGGGACCGACCAGGGCAACTTTCTGCCCGGGTTTTATATCCAGGGAAAAATTCTTTATTACCGGTACATCCTTGTATTTAAAGGAGACGTTTTTAAAGACAATGTGCCCTTTCATTTTTTCTATTTTGAGCGGCTTGGCCGGTTCCTTTATTTCCGGGATGACGTTGAGCAGATTGTTGATGCGCTTGGCGCCGGTCATGCCGCGGGAAATGTCGATGGCGTAAATGGACAACGCGCTTATGGGGGCGACAAACATTCCCACATAAGTATAAAAAGCCACGAATTCGCCGAGCGTCATATTTGAAGAACGTACCATGGTCATTCCGAGCCCGATAGTCAGCAGGTAAACCAGCAGATTCAGGTAGTCGGTTATCGACCAGCAGGTTACGGACTGGGCTCCAAGCTTGACGTTCAGGTCCAGGGTCGGCCGCAGGCTGGAAAAAAACTCGCGGCATTCCGTACGTTCCTTTGAAAACGTCTTGACGACTTTTATGCCGTTGATGGTTTCTCCCAGGTTGGCGGATATTTCAGACATCTTTTCCTGGAGAACCAGAAAGTTGTCGCGCATAATTCTCCGGAAATAATAAAAATTGATGAAGTAAACGGGCAGGAGGGCCAGCACCACAAGCGCCATTTTGAAGTTCAGAAACAGGAGAACTGCGGCAATCGCCAGAATTATGAATGACTGATTTATGATTGAAGTGAAAATCGTTATCAGCTGCTGCATCTGGGCAACGTCGTTAATGACGTTGGAAATAAGTTTGCCGGTCCGGTATTCCTCGTAAAAACGCAGCGACAGGCTTTGCAGGTGCTTGAACAGTTTCTGGCGAATATCGAGCAGCGCCCGCATGGATGTATAGGTCATTAAATAGTTTGATATAAAAAAGAAAATCGTCCTGGCCGAAAATATCAGCAGCATGCCGAAGCACAGCAGCAGAAACAAGCCGTAATCGGCGTTCGGTATTACCCTGTCAATGGCTATTTTCAACATCCACGGCAGCGCCAGCCCGAGGGTTGAAAAAGCAAACAGCGAAACGACCGAGCCGAACACCAGATAACGATAAGGCTTTATCAGGCGCAAAAAACTGAACTGGGACATTGCGGTTTCCTTTTTAATTATGCTGAGAGATACAAGTGTTTATAACAGCATTTTAGTTTTGATCCGTAATCCGCCCAAATGATGTTATAAAAATTTAAGCTTGACGCTTAAAAACTGTAATAAATAATAGCACCGGGCATGCCAGAAAACTGATGAAACAAGATAACATGTTTATAATAAACTTCTTGCAAAATTTTATCAGGGGATTTTTTATTCAGGCGTTGTGTTTCATTTATAAGACAATATATGGTGACAAAACAAGCACTTTTTGATTTAAGTTGTTTATAATCAACCAAAACAATATGTTTGCCCAATGATACACTATGTAGTGTTTATAAGACACTTTTGGCCGCCCAAAAGACCGCAGGGAAAAAAAGCCGCCCTCACGTCAAGGGCGGCAAAAGAGAGAAGCTATAGTCGAAATCTCGACTGCTATGAATTATCCAAGGACTTCGTCACATGCTTCTTCGAAGACTTGAATAGATTCTCTGAGCGCGTCTTCAGTAATACTCAGCGGCGGAGCGATTTTCAGGCATTCGCCGCCGATTCCGACCGGGGCAAACATCAGCAGGCCCTTCTGAAGACATTTAACGTTAATTTTCAGCGCGAGCGCCGGATCCGGGGTTTTGGTTCCGGGCAGGACGCACTGGATTCCGGCGACAAGTCCTTTACCTTGGAAACAGCCCAGGCGTTCGGGATATTTTTCCCGGATGCGTTTCAGTTCCCGGCAGAGGATTTCGCCCATTTTCGCGGAATTTTCAACCAGTTTTTCTTCCTTGATAACTTCGAGGTTGGCGATGGCGGCGGCAACGCAGAGCGGGGAACCGGAATGCGTGCTGGTCATTGACCCCGGAGCGTATAAGTCCATTATGTCCTTGCGTCCGATAACCGCGGAAATCGGCAGGGACGAGCTGATGCCCTTGCCGCAGGCAATGAGGTCGGGGGTAATACCGTAATGTTCGAATGTGAACATTTTTCCGGTACGCCCGAAACCGGCCTGAACTTCGTCCATGATCAGGATGACGTCATTATCCTTGCAGAATTTTTCGAGTTTCCGGGCGTATTCCACCGGCAGGAAATCGGGGCCGACACCCTGGTAGGATTCGCTCATTACGCCGGCGATTTCATCGGGGGCAATGCCTTTTTCGTCGAGGGTTTTAAGGAACAGTTCGAAAGAGGTATCCTCATTTTTATAGCCGTCCGGGAACGGAACCTGTACGAAAGTCCTGTCGCCGTCAATGATCCATTCTTTCAGCTTCGGCATGCCGCCGGCAAGCTGTGAGGCGAGTGTGCGACCGTGGAAAGCGTTATTGAACGAAACGAAATATTTCCGTTTCGGGCCATATTTCCGGAGCGCATAGGTTTTAGCCATTTTAATGCAGTTTTCGGTGGCTTCCGAGCCGGAAGACAGGAGGAAAACGGTATATTCTTTACCTTTCGGAGCCAGATCCTGGAGCATTTTAGTCAGTTTCGCGCGTCCTTCATGGATGAATACGTAGGTGGAAAGCAGACCCTGATCAATGATCTTGTTCAGGGCTTTCGCAATTTTCGGGTGTCCGTGCCCGGCATTGGTGATCAGCACGCCGCTGGACCAGTCGAGCCAGCGGTTACCCCATTTGTCCGCGACGGTAAAATTGTCGGCTTTATGCCAGATAATCGGAGGCTGGCCCTGCATTGAACGGGGTTCCGACTTTTTCAGCTCCTCGAAGATCGCCAGGGATTCCGGCACCGGAATCGCAGTTTTGATCGAACGGTATTTGGTTTCAATTTTCGGGACATTTACCGGCGTTAAGTTATATTCAGCCATTTTAAACTCCTTTTTATCAGTTGTCAGTTATCAGTTATCAGTTATCAGTTGTCAGTTGTCAGTATTTTGCTGATTACTGCACCCTGATTACTTAAAATCATTTTTCAATTTTACAGTCGGTTTTTCGCCGCTGTAATCAATTACCGCAATATCGCCGCCGTTCAGAATGGACAAACGCGCGGCTTCCTGTACCAGTTCGTTGTAAGAGGAATTTTCCGGCGTGGCGATCAGGCCTTTCGCGTTGGCCTCCGCAATCGCGGCGCGGCGGATTTCCATGGCTTTTTCCGGGTTCTCATCCACTTGCGCTTCGATCGCGGAAGCGGTGACGAGCGTTGCCGCGACGGAATCGAAACCGTAGCCGATCGGTTTCAGGCCTTCGCCTTCCCACGGAACGGTACGGAAAAAGTCCGGGTTGATATACTGGAAGCGTTTGGCGACGTTCCGGGCAAAACCGTACTCAACGCCGCGGTTATGGTCGTCGTGCGCCAGCAGGCCGCCGCAGTCGTTACCGTCAAAATACATTACCAGCCCCTGGTCGTTGCCGCCGGCGCTGTCATCCGGATAGCCGAGGCCGTTGTTGACGGACAGGATGCCGCCGTTTTCGAAAACCACCCGGCCGTTAGACCACAGGTAGCCCTCTTTGCCGTTCGGGAAAAGACCCTTGCGGCCGGTAACGGATACTTCCGCCGGTTTGAGCCCCGTGATGAAGCATACCAGATCGACGTAATGGCAGCCGACATAGACGAACGGATCGGTATTTTCACAGGTGAACCAGTTCTGGAAATTCGAATGCCGGTAAAAATACGGCTCGATCAGCTTGGACTCACCGAGTGCGAAATCGCCGAGATCACCCTTCCGGTAATGTTTGCGCGCGATCAGCGCCCGGCGGTCAAAACGCTTGTGATATTCGACTCCGATGAAAACCCCGCGTTCTCCGGCTTCTTTTTCTATCTCCAGGGCCTGGTCATACTTCAAAACGAGAGGTTTCACACAGAGAATATGCTGATTGAAGGGAAGCACACCCTTCAGTACCCGGTAATGCAACTGGTCAGGCAGCGCGATAATGACCAGCCCGTAAGGTTCTTTTGCCGCAAGGACTTTTTTATAGAGTTCCGGGTCATTGGAATCGCCGGAGCCGATTTCAGGGCAGGTTTTGAAACTTTGCCCGGGGAACGCTTCAAGGATATCCTTATTTTCCTTAAGGGCCTTAAGGGCGCTTTCCCGCATGTCGCAGACAGTTATTTCACCGATAACCCCGGTACGCTGCAGTTGCAGCGCCGAAGGCAGCAGCACGTCGGTCACGATCATGCCCGCCCCGATAATAGTCAGATCAAGAGCTTTTTGCTTTTGAGCCATTAAAAACCTCCAAAATTAAAATTTGAACATCGAACGTCGAACATTCAACATCGAATGAATTGCTGATAACTTTTTATTAAAAATTCAGATTTTCTGGTCCATGACGAGATCGAGAACCACGACTGCGCCGCCGACCGCAACGCCGAGATGGCCATATTGAGAATAACTTACCACGGTCAGGCCGCCGATCAGAGCTTTCGCCAGGCCGCGTTCAAAATACGTCCTGAAAGTCCGCAGGTATTCATCGCCCAGTTCCACCGCCCGGCCGCCGAGAATAATGGCTTCGGGGTTCAGGATATCGGCAATTATCTGAGCCGCATAGGCCATATGTTCGGCGCTCTGGTCGAGGATGGCGCATATTTCGGGATCGCCGTTCCTGTAAGCTTCCATGACTTCGCTGTAACGCATCGGGCGGTTCTTTACTTTTCCCGCCTGTTCGCAAATCGCCCGGGCGCGGGTCAGATCTTCCAGGCAATGGCGTTCGAAACCGCCGCCTTCTTTCGGTACCGGCAGCCTGATTTCGCCGATTTCCCCGGCAGTACCGAAACTCCCCCGGAAAATTTTGCCGTTAATGACGATCCCGGCGCCGACTCCCCGGCCGCTGGTAATGTAGACGAGATTGCGGAAATCCTTGCCGGCTCCGAACTGGGTCTCGGCCAATGCCGCCGCGTTCGGACGGTTTTCCAGGAACACGCTGAACCGGCAGCGTTGCGCCAGACGCCTGGCCAGTTGCTTTTTTTCTATATCCAGAGTGGAACTGTTGACGATTTCATTACTTTCAGTGTCCACTATTCCGGAAACAGCGATTCCGACCCCCTTGATTTTTTCGCGCGGAACTTGGGATGCCAGAACCGCGATAAGATCTTCAAGTACCTGAAGTATGGTTTCAAATTCATTTTCATATTCGAGATCTTCCCGGGCCACGATATTCCCGCACAAGTCGCAAAGCACTCCCCGGATCAGGTAATCGTCCCCCAGATCGATGCCGATGGCAAAACAGGCGTCGGGATTTAATTTGAGCATAATAGGACGTTTCCCGCCGCAGGATTCTCCTTTCCCGGACTCGACAACCAGGTCCTTGTCCACAAAATCGGCGATTATTGAGGATACCGTCGGACGGGTCAGCCCGGTGAGCTTGGCCAGGTCCGCACGCGAAATCTGTTCATGCTCTTTAATCAGCCACAATATCTGCTGGCGGCTTTTCTGTTTGACTTGAGGTTTATTCATGCCGGACCTCTTGGTTTCTGGACTTTGTTAATTTAGCTTACAAAGTTTAAATATAACTTTGTTTTAACATTTGTCAACTGTTTTAATTAACTAATTTCCGGAAAAGATTTGAACGGGCAATGGCCGGAACGGAATGATACAATGTTTTTCGCGCGGTTCGCACTCTCAACGTCCCGCCGCCAAACAAGTTGCAACTTATGGGTTTGCCGTCCGGCAAGTTTCAGACCGTTATCAACCCCGAAAAGATTATCCGGATAACGAAGCCGACGGATCCACCGCGTTCCGAACGTCGGTTTCATTGTTTTTGACTTCAGATGTATTATTTTATATCAAACAAAATAAGAATATCGTACTATAACTTCTTGAAATTTTATTTGTGAGACTGTATTTTACCACATGTTTAGTAGTCTTGTTATTGCAGTTGGAATAGATATTCGAACGCTTGATATATAATAAATTTTGAAGATGCGGGAAAATAGTGGATGCGGCAAGAGATACAACAGGAAGTAAAAATAACGAATTCCCTTGGTCTGCATGCCCGCCCCGCATCGTTGTTCGTGAAGATCGCGACAAAATATAAAGCCGACATAATAGTTGAGAAAGACGGCGAAGAAGTTAACGGCAAAAGCCTTATGGGCCTGCTCATGCTTGCCGCCGCTGCCGGGAGCGTCATTAAGATCTCGGCCAAAGGGGAAGACTGTGAGTCTGCCCTGAAAGCAATAGTTGATTTAATAGAAAGGAAATTCGAAGAGGAATAATTCGTGTGGCTAAAACGGAGTCAAAAGAGAAAATCTATCATGGCATCGGCGCGTCGCCGGGAATCGCCATAGGCAAAGTGCTGCTCATAAAACAGCACAGCACCTCTTATATAAAGCCGCCGGACGTCAAAATCACTCCCGAAGAAATTGAAGCTGAAATAAACAAATTTGAGTCCGCCCTTGACAAAACCCGGCAGGATCTCGAAGAACTTCAGAAACGCGTCCAGAATAAACTCCAGGCCCATGAGGCCAGTATCTTCGACGCGCATTTACTGATCGTGGACGACCAGATGCTGCTGCACGAAGTGGAAGACAGCATCCGCAATCAGCTTTCCCCGGCGGAATGCGCTTTCTTCAGGATCATGGAACGCTATATTACCGCCATTTCCGTAATGCAGGACGATTACATCAAAGAACGCGTCGCCGACATCAAGGACGTGGCCTCAAGGGTCATGGCGAACCTGAAAGAAACCAGCCGTCCCGTGCTTGACTACCTGGACGACATGCGAATTATAATCGCCCACGATTTAACTCCGTCGGATACGGTATTGCTTGACCGGCAGAAAGTTCAGGCTTTCGCCATCGAAAGCGGCAGCAATACGTCCCATACCGCCATTCTGGCGCGGTCGATGCAGATCCCGGCGGTGGTGAATATCAAAGGCAATATTACCGATGAAGTCGAGAACGGCGAGGAAATAATTGTGGACGGCTTTATCGGTACTATTATTGTCTGCCCCGGCGACAAAACCCGCGAAGCCTATAAATTGAAGGCCAGAGAAGAAGGCCGTTTTTACATAGACCTCATCCGTGAAAGCCGCCTGCGGCCCGAAACCCTTGACGGTTTCACCATTCAGCTTGCGTCGAATATCGAAACGCTCGATGATATCCAGACTGCGAAGAAATACGGGACCAGCGGCGTCGGCCTGTTCCGTACCGAATACATGTACATGGGACGGCAGGACCTGCCCACCGAGGAAGCCCAGGTCGCGACGTTTACGACCCTGATCGAAGAAATGAAAGGCGAGCCGGTCGTCGTCCGGACGCTGGATATCGGCGGCGATAAATATTGCGAGAACCTGTCGCTCAGGCAGGAAGCTAATCCGTTTCTGGGGCTGCGGGCAATCAGGCTTTGCCTCCAGGAATGCCGGGACGTCTTCCGCACCCAGCTGAGAGCCCTCCTTCGGGCCGGAATCAAGGGCAACCTGAAAATCATGCTGCCGATGGTTTCATGTGTGGAGGAAGTTGTCGAGGTCAGGAAAATTATTGAAGAACTTAAAGGAGAACTGTTCAAGGAAAAGCTGCCTTTCAACCGTGATATTGAAGTCGGCGTTATGATTGAAACTCCCGGCGCCGCCCTGCTGGCTGATCATCTCGCCAAAATGGTGGACTTTTTCAGTATCGGCACCAACGACCTGATCCAGTATACGATTGCCATTGACCGTGACAATGAAAGAGTATCCTATCTTTACGAACCGACCCATCCGGCAATCCTGCATCTGATAAAAAAAGTCGTTGACGCGGCCAAGCAGAACCGGATATGGGTCAGCATCTGCGGCCAGATGGCCGGCAGCCCGCAATATGTACCGCTGCTGCTCGGCATGGGGGTTCACGAGTTAAGCATGGTCCCGATGTCCCTCGGTGCGGTAAGACGCATTATCCGCAAACTGAAAATGCATGAAGCCGAGGTCGCGGCGGAAAAAGCGCTGCAATGTTCAAATGCCCGGGACGCCCTGAATATCTCGCTTGAACTGCTTAATAAAATCTCTCCGGAAGTCACCGATTTAGCGTTTCGCGGGTTGTAGGCCATGAAAAGCGGAATAAAAGTAATTGCTTTTGACGCAGATGACACTTTATGGGAAAACCAGCCGCATTTCGATGAAATCATCAACGCCTTTTCGGATATTCTGGAACCCTATTGTCCTCCCGCAAAATCCCGTAAAACCATCCATAAAATACAGGTGGAGAATCTCCCGGTTTACGGTTTCGGCGCAAGGTCTCTGGCACTGTCTATGGTGCAGGCCGCGTGTCAGCTGTCGGATTACCGGATTGACGCCGTCAGTATTGAAAAGATCATTCAGCTCGGGAGAAAACTGCTTACCATGCCGGTGAAACTGCTGGACTCTGCCGAAGAAGTGATGAAACAGCTCAAAGACAAATACCGCCTGATACTTATAACCAAAGGCGACCTGATGGAGCAGGAACGAAAACTGCGGGACTCCGGCCTGCTGGAATACTTTCATCATATTGAGATCCTGAGCGACAAAAAAGTCAGGGATTACCGGAATCTGTTCAAACGTCTGAACCTGAAGCCGGAGGAGTTCATCATGGTCGGCAATTCCCTGCGTTCAGACATAATCCCGGTTCTGGAGCTCAATGCCGGGGCGGTATATATTCCTTATCCCGGCACCTGGGAACATGAACATGTGGAGAATTACGACTGCGGCCATGAAAAGCTCATGAAGATAGACAAACTGAGCGAACTGCCGGGAATTCTCGCGAAACAGGAATAAATGCTTCCAGGCCTCTGGACCTTTTTCCCTTTGCCCCGCTGCGGAAAAATAACCTGGATTGCACTTATGGTGTCTATGCGTCTTTAATTATCGCCCCCTGATTTTTTAATAAGGCCTGCAATTGGGGAACGTCAATATCTCCTACCTGAACTTTCTGCTGCAGCGACAACGCCGCGGCGGTTCCGGCCGCCTGGCCCATTGCCATGCAGCATGGCATTACGCGGTAACTTGCCGCAGCTTCGGAAGATCCGCAGATCGGCCTTCCCGCCACCAGCAGGTTATCGCAGCCTGCCGGCAGCATGGAGCGATAGGGAATGGAATAATATTTATCGACTGCCGTAAAAATGCCGGAACTGTTGTTCGTGTGAAGGTCAATAGCATACCCGAACGTGGCGACCGCATCAGCAAACCTGGTTCTGTGCAGAATATCATGCGTGGAAAGTTCGTATTTCCCGACTATATGACGGGTTTCCCTTACGCCGATCCTGGAGGCAAACTGCAAAAACCGGATGTCTTTACAACCGGGCAGGTATTTTTTCATGAAATTGAATATTGCGAAAGCCTGGCGTCTGCCGTCAATATACGCTTTGGTAATATCACATGCCTTAGTGCCGTCTGCACCGCATATTCTGGTCGTATTTATTTTCAGTCTTCCAGGCGTGCTGGTTTCAAAGGTGCAAATCTCATTCCGGTCAATATTCCATTCCCCCGCCGCGCGCGCCTTTTCGATATACCACCAGAAACAATTAGTAAAATTATTTCCCAGCTCTTCCTTATGCCTGTCCAGCTCTCCGTAAAATTCATCCCGGTCAATATTGTCTATCTCGAACATTAAGGTCATCGGCTGCATTGTTCCGGTTTCTTTAGCGCCGAGCCACGTTTCCGCGCCGGCAAGGTATGCGGCATCCGCATCGCCCGAACAATCAATATAGACGTCAGCCTTTACGGCGCTGATAAATTCCTTATTGGCAATGACCGCATACTTAATAGTCCCGTTTTCGGCGATAATATCGATAAGCTGCGTATCAAATAAAAGATCGGCGCCTGATGCCGGAAGCATTTCATCCATCACAACGGCTATGGTTTCAGAAAGATAAGGCGTTACATTATGATGCGATATTTTATGATACCCGGAAAAGGATGACATGGCCGGCACTTTCGAAGGATGAATAGCTCCTCCCAGCGCTTCGGCCCGGCAGCACAACTCATCGAAAATCCCTTTGACCAGTTGTTCCTCGCCGTCATTGTCGTAACAGCACATAAACGGTCCGACCAACCCGGAAGTCGCAGTACCTCCGAGTACGCCGGTTTTTTCTATCAGCAGGGTTTTAGCCCCGTTCCTCGCGGCTGCGACGGCTGAAGCAAAGCCGGCCGGCCCGCCGCCGAGAACAAGCACTTCCGTTTCAATGACGTTCGTAATTTTTTTGGTGTAATTCAGCATATTCCTTTTTCCTGCTTTAGATTTTATTGTGCTTCAACGGCCGCCATATGCGGAATCGCGCCCGGAGGATTGCCGGGAATTATTATCGTACCGCCCGGAAAGTTTTTTACGTAAATAATGTCCTGATAACTTTTGCCGTAAGCCTTCCAGATTGCCGTCATTTTAGTTTTTTCCCAACCGTCAAGTTCAGGAGTTTGACACCGTTTGTCAACAAACAGATAGACTGTTACCGGAACATTGACTTTAAAACTGAAACCCTTTCCGGTAGCACCGCTGTTTCCCCTGGGAACACTGACCGTCTGCAGGTCCTCAAGCTCCTGCGGTATTGCCGCCAGCTTAAAATTACCGGAACGGGTAATTCCGACCTTGCATGGTGAGCTTGTTCCATTGTCGGAAATATCATTTATCCTGACTTTAACCATGGCCAAACCGGAGAAACAGATTAGCCCCAATAAAACAGATACGCTCTTCAATAATTTCATTTCCTGCTCCTTTCCTGAAAAACCGTTTTGTCAAAATATCTTGACAAATCGTCCGGAACTTTCGGTATTGCCTGAAGCGAACAACCGGAACGCATTGATTTGTGCCCTAGCACCCCGACCGCCACAGCATTTCTGGCCGCAATCGGGGAAGTGTTCGTTTTGGCGCCGTAGCGGACAAAATCAAGGAAACTGGGAATTATCCCGGAATCCGCTCCGCCATGGCCTCCTTCCACCGGTTTAAGTTTGTAGATTATATCCGGGGTCTGCCTGGGACCGCGCCTGTTCCACACGTGCACTTCGCCCGCCCCGTCGCCGATGTTTTCAATCCTTCCCCGCGTACCGATAAACGTATAATTCCGTTCGCTGTCCGGGGTATAGTGGCATTGGACGTAAGAAGCCTGAGCTCCGTTTTCAAGCTGCATCATGATCATATTATGGTCCTCTACGTCTATTACCGGAGAAAAACCTTCCTGTTCGAGCGGCGGCCACTGATTAAGCTGCAGTTTGAACATAGGTTCATCAGGAGACCGGCGTTTACATTTATCATAAACCGACAGCATGCCCATGCCGACCACGGCTTTGGTATAACTGTGCATCAGCCAATGTATAACGTCTATGTCGTGGGCTCCTTTCTGGAGCAGCAGGCCGGTTGTATTCCGGCGTTCGGAATGCCAGTCCCGGAAATAGGCGTTGCCGCCATATCCCACAAAATGCCGGCACCAGCCGGCCTGGATATCTCCGATGGCGCCTGAATCAATAATTTCCTTCATTTTCAGGATGATCGGAAAATGTCTCATATTATGTCCGACGAAAAGTTTCGAGCCGGTTTCCATCGCGGTTCTCAATATCCGGTCGCATCCTTCAATAGTAATCGCCATCGGTTTTTCCAGATAAATAGCTTTCCCGGCTTCCAGGGCCGCAACGGCAAGTTCTTCGTGCAGAAAATCCGGCGCGGTGATGAAAACCGCGTCGATTTCAGTTTGCTTCAGTAATTCCCGGTAGTCTTCCGTAATAAAAACATCTTCGCCGATATGCTCTTTGAATTCCTGCAGGGCTGCGGCTTTTATGTCCGCTCCCGCTATTACTCTGCAACCGTCTTCAGGCTTGTGCGCCGCACGGGCAAGCCCGCCCCGACCGCTGACTCCGATTACACCGATCTTCAGTTCTTTCATGATCATCAATAATTCCTTATATTAGTTCCGATAAAGGTTTTACATATCTGCAATTAAAGCCAAAGCCTCAGGAACAGATTTTATTTTGCGCATGGCGGCGGCAAGGCCGGACATTTTGCGCAACAACGCCGAACACGGATAATCATTTACGGCTTTTTCGGCAATCCCGACAGCCTTGGCAAATTCATTATTCAGCAATTTGTCCAGAATGGCTTTTGAGATTCGGTTTTCCTGTTTTGCGAGATCGTCTTTTCCGACCGGCATTTCCGGGCGCTCAAAATCGGAACAAGCCAGTTCTTTTGCAGACAATTCAATTGCGGCGAACTCATCGAAGGAAAGTTTTCGCCTTTCGGAGAATTCGGCCCCGTTATAAGCGCCGGTTTCCTTTTTACTCAAAATATCCTGCCGGCGGCTTTCCGCTTTTTTCCGCTCGCCAAGCGCATCGTCGATCATGGCCAGCATAAAACGGGCAAGACGACTGTGTTCTCCCAGATAATGAGAAGTCGAACCCAGATTTTCGGGAAATTCCATGATCTTTGCAAAATTCCGGGCAGCTTCCTGAAAATTCCCGGCCGCCAAAAGCGAAAAACCGTTTACAAGCAGGCAATCGACATAAAGACGCCGGACATAAGCCTGCCCTTCGTGCTGAGAAAATTTATGCGAAACGAGAACAGACAAGGTTTTTTCCGGCTGTCCATTATCGAAAAGCAGCCGGGCTCTCCTGAACGCAATGTCGCCACGGTGTGAAATTGCTTCAGGAACGCTTTCGGCCAGCCGGTTCCTTGCGCCCGGATCCTGTTTTTTGTGCAGCGCTTCATCCAGAGCGAGATAGAGCCTTCTGTCAAAACGGCCAGGACTGACCGCTTTTTCCAGAAAACGAACTTCTTCAGCAATATCGTTCACAAGCAAAGCGTGCTGGGAAATACTTTGGGATGAAAGTATCTTAATTTCTTCCTTTGACGTATGTTTCAAAGCATAATGCAGACATTTCAGACCTTCTTCCGGCTGTCCGTTCTGGATAAGCCACAGGCCGCTCAGATATTTCAGAGA
>JAQUOK010000018.1 GCA_028717165.1 Victivallaceae bacterium
AACATCTGCGCGTCTGGCTTGTGTTTTAACTTTGCTTTGCGCATATTTAGTACGCCTTTCTTACCTGGGATTACGTGAAAACATGAAGTGTTTCGGTATAATTCTGCTGGCTTGGAGTCTGGTCGTATATATCAGCAACGCAATAGTCTTAAGAGGTATTTATTTATGTCCCTGTCAATAACTCTGCTCGTACTCAATCGAGCTGAAATGATTCTATTCGTTGCTTTGGCGGGTCTGCTGGCGTTTAAATTCGATATTTGCGCGCAAAAATATCGTTTCCCGTGGCGTTCCCTGACTAGCGGTTTAATTGCTCTTATTCTGATTAGCCCCTTTTTATTTTACGTCTGGCAAAACGTGGGCTATCCTGTGGGCAATGCTCATATTGCGATCATGCTGAAAAGGACTGGGCTTATCCAGACTAATCCAACACCTCGCCTTGCGCAGAGCCAAAATACTGGTGTGCAAAATTCCATAGTCCCGATTAAACCCGCAAGACAAACAGAAACATGTGCTCAAGCCTCCATTATTCTTAAGAGATATATGCATAACATAGCGAGTACACTCAAAGGTTTTTATCCTTTATTTCTAATATTTGCCCTGCCCGTGATTTATCTGCGTATAAAGCGTAAACAGTGGCGTGCGGAGGAATATATTCTTTTATGGCTTTGGCTGGGACACTACATTGTTTTGCAGGCTCAACAGCTTATCTATGAGGGTAATTACAACGTGCATGACCGTTACTTAATTTCAGCTGCTCCTTTAGCTTTTGGCTGGACAGCCCTTGGCATGATAGATTCTGCTGTGTTCTTAAAAACCAAAGGGAAAATCGCACGCCTCGCCTTATATCTAATGGGGACATTAATGTTTTGCTGGATAATATATAATGGGAGCAAAATCCTTCTAAAAGAATTTTGGGGCGGCAAAAAAACTTTTGAGCGAGATGCGCAATTAACTGCCGCGCAATGGATAAGGGAAGATTTCAAAGGGCAAAGGGCAGATCAGCAAGAACGTGGCACTTGGTGTACCTATCTAGGCAGGCACAGACCGATTATTGAGTGCCCGTTCCTGAAGTCGGTTGGCTATTTGGCAGGAGGACAAAATTTTTACAGTTCTGCGCCTTTGTCGCAGGATTATCTTATTACTGACAGTTCCTGTACAATAAGAGACCCGGAGAACTATTCCTTAGCCCGGAGCTTTAGCATAAACAACAGAATTTTAAGAATTTATAAAAGGGTTAAAAAGTGAATAAAGGTCGTCTAAGGGTTTTTGTGCTGATATTGACAGATTTTCTGGCTTTTTATGCTCTTGGGCTTGTGTTATCCGCTCTATATCAATCTTCTTGCAGTAAACATGAGCATATTATTTCCTCTAACTTATGGTGCTTTGCTTTAATCCTGATTTGTGTCAATGCTTTGAGCAGAATTTATCACGGCAATATCTTTTTCCCGGGTATTGCGCTTAACCCGGTAGAGGAATTCAGGCGCTCTTTTCTTATAATAACCCTTAGCTGTTCATTATTGTTCGCATATTCATTGCTTGTTGAGCCAGGTACCATTCTTTTGTCTTTTATTTTCATTTATTATGCAAGTACTCTGCTTGTAGTTCCTCTTGGACGTTTTTTTGCCAGGGCTTGCATGCAAAGATTCAATATATTTAAAATCGATGTTTTAATCGTCGGCTCGAACCGGGCAAGCCGGCAACTTGCGCAAAACTTGCGTGATACTTGTTTTCTGCATGGCTTAAATCCGCTTGGCTTTGTCGGCAACGATGCGGACGCAAATAAATGTGCTACTGATTCACTGCCATTTTTAGGAGGTCTTGAATGCGTTAAAAAACTCGCTCAGGAAAGAAAAATCGACTACCTGATCATATGTTTGTCGAATGATGTCTTAGCGGGGAAGATTAATGACTGGACATTGTATTTTAAGCATATCATGCTGGTGCCGGACCTTGATCTTTATTTTTCAAGCAACCTGTACCCGGGAGAGATAAATGGCGTATTAGGCATTGAAATCAAGAATCAACTGCTCCTGCCTTCTGCCCGCTATTTAAAAGCAGTGCTGGAATTTATCTTTGCCATAGCACTTCTGCTGGCAACCTGGCCATTATTTTTGATACTTGCAACAATGGTCAAACTAAGTTCGCCAGGACCTGTATTCTATAAAACCCGGCGTCTGGGTTTGGGAGGCAGGGAAATAAATATGTACAAGTTCAGAACCATGTATGTATATTCTGAAACACACTTTGAAGAAATTCTGCTCAGCGACCCGGTAGCGGCCAAAGAATGGGAAGAGAATTTCAAACTTGAAAATGATCCCCGTATCACTCCTGTTGGTAATTTCTTACGCAAAACAAGCCTGGATGAATTGCCCCAGTTTTTGAATGTATTAAGTGGCGATATGGCGGTGGTCGGGCCGCGCCCGATTGTCCAGTCAGAGGTGAAACTCTATGGAGATTCTTACGAAATACGAAAAAGAGTGAAGCCGGGCATTACCGGCTTGTGGCAGGTTTCCGGGCGCAATAATACCAGCTACGCGCGCCGGGTTTTTTGGGATACATACTATATCAGGAACTGGTCTCCCTGGCTTGATTATTATATTTTCTTCAAAACTGTTTGGGAAGTCCTGCTTTGCCGGGGAGCTAAATAAACAGATGGCTAAAAAAGTTATATTACTGCATTACTGGCTTACCAGGCAGGGCAGAAAGAATGTCATACGTAAATTCTGCCGGATATTTTCACGAGCTGATATTTTCTCCTATGCTTACAAAAAGTATCGCAGGAACAATCCCTTATCTAAGACTAACAAGAAAACGATAAGGGACATCATTAGTCAGTGGGTATCCCTGGGATATGTTGCGGGCGTTACCATTTTTTTGATGGTTTTTATCGGACGTCAACTCGAGCCGTCAGCTTTCGCGATTTTTTTGTATATACAGGCTGTTGCATTGATATTTTCTATTTTGCAAGAGGCGGGGTTCTCTACAATTTTTTTTCGAGAACATGTAAATTTGTATAAAAAAACAAATATCTATTTTCATGACTTGTTGAGTGGATATATTGCATATCTAATGATAATCACTATACTTGCCGGAGTTGTTATCATTTGCTGCCCCATCTCAAACAGGCTGAGTTTTCTAATCGCAATTATCTTTTATGCATTGCGCAGTTGTTGTAATATGTTCTCGTCTATAATGAAGGGGGAAGGCGATTTTCAACGGGAAAGTCTATGGAAAATACAGCGGATTAGCTTTATAGCGGCATCCGTTATTACATTGCTGCTGCTGTTTCCCCCCAGGCTGGAAACTGTTTTTACGGGATATTTGATTGGCCAAGCTTTAGTTCTTTGCACGCGAACGGCAGCGAGAAGATGGGTGTTTCCCAAGTTGATTATTCCCGGCCGGGAAGTGTTAAAGTCATCTATCCACCTTGTGGTCATCAATGTGACAACATTAGTTTATATCAAATCCGGCATTATTCTTCTGAAACAGCTTCAACCGGATATAAAGATAGTCGGCTATTATGGTGTCGCATTTCAATTTATTGAAGCTATTATTCTTTTTGCGACGCCAATTGCTCATATTATTTTTCGTTTGCTGCATAAAAATTGCACACGCCCGGGTATATTCAATCAACAGTTAATACGTATTTTATGGGGGGCCCTGGCATGTGCGCTACTTCTTGGTTTCTTTGGAAGTACGTTTTCTTCCGTGCTCATTCATTTTACTTTTGGAGAATCGTACCAGCCGGCGGCAAAGATTCTGTCCGGCTTGATGATGTCGCTGGTATTTTTATTGCCCAATTTCGTTCTCACGCAGGCAATGTTAGCAAGAAACGGAGAATATGCTTATGCAAAAATTTCTATTGGCTGCACACTATTTTGCATTATCTTGAATTTGATCTTAATCCCTGGATACCTTGCAACAGGTCCGGTTATTTCTCTGATAACAACAGAGGCGCTGTTAAGTTTCCTGGCAATTCACTTTATGTTCTTTACTCCCCGCAAGGAAACATTCACCTTGAAAAAGAATTATAAAAAGAAGCGTTAAAACTATCGTTAAATAAAACATATTATAGGAAAAATTATCAAGGATAAAGGGTATTAGAATCCCTGCAAACAGCGCATGTACGGGGAGAAACGGGAAGAACTTGTATTTTCGATAAAAAAGGTTCAAAGCACAAGCTCCGCAGACAAAAAAATAAATTATTCCTAAAGTTCCAAATTCGGCAAGAATATTAAAAAGCAGATTGTGAGCATTAAGATAATTCTTTTTGATCTTATATTCCTCAATACGCAAAAGAGCTTTCGGCGCATAGTCTTTTAACACTAGATTAAATCCGCCGGGTCCAACCCCGGTAAACGGATATTGCCGATAGATATTTATTGCACTTTCCCAAAGCAGCATTCTGCACTTGATCCCCGAATAGCGCAATTTTTCTTTTGCAACAGAAGATGTTTGGGATTTTTTTTGCATTGATGCCGATCTTGCGGGAAAAATAGCAGATAATCGTGTCGCCGGGCTTTTAGCTATATAAGCAAAACACACAGCAATAATCAAGGTGCCAAACGCTATTTTGAAGGTCTTTCCCTGACAGCATAAAATACCTAACGGGACACATAAAACCAAGTATGCATTTAGTGATGCGGAAAAGGAAATGCCCATACATAAAACGATTATTATCCCCCAAAAGGGTTTTTTCTTTTCCATGGGTTCAGTGAGGGAAAAAAGAATGAGAACTGCAAGCGACATAAAACACCCGAAAATATTAGGATGCGCCAGCGTGGCTCCAGCTCTTACGCCAGCGCTGACCAGCTGAATTTCACCGCTCCTGAATGTTTTTGCCAACCAGGTTGAGACATCACTATTTGCGACTTCGACAAGAGATAATCCGGCAAGGAAAATTGCAATTGCCAGCAGTCCTTTTAAGAAAAAAACATTAAGTTTTTGCTCTAAAGCAAACAAAAATAATAAAAGAATTGAAATACCGAAACAAACGCCCCAGGCCATAATTATTTTTATTCCTCCCCACAGTGGCAGCGGAGAGAAAAAGGCAGAAATAAGTCCCAAAATAAATGCACCACTAATTAAAATAAAAAGCAGCTTTTTAGTTTTGATAAAAGACAAAAATTCCTTAAAATAAACCGCGGGAATAATTGCTCCCGATATGAGCGCAAACAAGGGTAATGGAACAGAATCAACACCTGGGGCTCGAAGCAATGAAATATTCAGCTCAACAGCCAACAGCAACAGAATAAGAACAATATAAAATTTAAACCATAAAGAACGAGTTAACATGGCTGCCTTCTGTTTTTAATCTTTTTATCGCCTGGCCTTCTTCCAACGAACCGAATGTTTTCCTGTTATATAATGAAATACTCCTACCCATGCGGCTAAATTTATCATGCACACATAGAACGGAATATGCAATAGTTTGGAAAAGCATTTGCTGTTCCTGAAATAAAACCCAAGTATTGCAATCATATAAAAAAGACATTGTAAAGTGAGTAAGCAAACATAAAGAGGCTCCTGAGTTATGCTCAGGATAAGATTCGATGCGAATGCAATAATAATGCATAAAGGCATTACAAACGACCGGAGGAATTTATGCGAAAAATAACGCAGAGAAAGAACCCCATGACGAAAAATATTGAATACGGCCGGCATACGGAGAATCAGTTGTAAGTGACCGGAGGCAATTCGAACCTTGCGTTCAAATTCATCTGAAATAGTGAGGGATGCGTTTTCTATTGCGATGGCATTGGCGGCATACTGAATGGAATATCCATCGATTCCCAGTTTAATTGAAATAGCTAAATCGTCAAGGATCGTATCATCCGGCAGTACGTCAAACAGTTGAGTGCGAATAGCAAAAAGCCCACCATCAACGGCGACACAGGAATTCAGCAGAGCCTCAGCTTTTTTTATTTGAGATTCATAACGCCAGTAGCTTGCTTCCCCTTGGCTGCCGGATTCATTCTCATGACCAACGACAATGCGTTTTTCTCCGGATACCAGCGCAACCTTGTCATCATAAAATTTATTTACAAGCTCACGGATTGCGCTGCGATTAAGGATGGAATTTGCATCAGAGAAAATGGTTATTTCTGAATCAACAAACTGCATCCCGAAATTTATTGCCGCCATTTTTCCACGTCGCTCTTTTTGCTGCAAATGAACGACGGCAGGATAATTCGCTATTATATTAACGGAATTATCTGTGGAGCCATCCGTCACCACGACTATTTTGATTTTTCCCTGAGGATAATCTAACGAAAAACAGTTTTCTATTTTTTGAGCAATGCACTTTTCCTCATTAAAAGCGGCAATAAAAAGAGCTACTCTCGGCTCAAATAAGCCGGCTTTGGGGCTTTCTTTTTTTTGAAATAATTGTTTCAAATATGCACTGACAATGATTATGACTCCATATCCAACGTACGTATAGAAACCCAAGGCAATACTAAACCAAAAAAGAAACTTAAATATCACCATAAACGCTCTCTATCGTTTTCCAGACAATTTCCGCGGTTTTATCCCATGAAAACATTTCCCGCTGATGATGTCCTGCTCGAATTAAACGGCTGCGCATTTGCTCATCATCGTAAATCTTTTCCATTGCATCACAAATTGAATCAACAGAAAACGGATCAACCAAAAGAGCTGCGTCTCCACATACTTCAGGAAGCGATGTGCAATTCGATGCTACTACCGGGACGTCACAGTTCATTGCCTCCAGTGCAGGAATACCGAACCCCTCAAATTTAGATACAAACAACAGTGCTGCCGCTCCATTATATATTTGAATTAATTGTTCTTGTGAGACTGCGCCCAGGAAAATAATATCATCCCAATGAGTAATTACTTTTTTCAGGTGCAATAATCCCGATTTCCTGAAAAGCTTTGGTCCTGCAAAAATTAATTTGGCTGGAGAATTGGTTCTTTTCTTAAACTGCTCAAATGCCAAAATCAACCGTACGGGATTTTTACGTGCGTGGATTGCGCCAACTGTAATAAAATATGGCATTCCTTGCGCCCATATTTTTTGAGCCTTTCTCCTTTCATCAGGAGAAAATACGAAAAATTCTCGACCAGCCCCTGCTCCGGTAACTGTAATTTTTGATTTATCAATCTTATAAGAATCTATGATGTCCTGACGGGAGTATTCTGAAGTAGTAAGAATGGCCGTTGCCTTCTTTGCGTACTTGGGGAAAAAATAATTATAATATGCTGATACTAAACCAGGAAGTTCTTTAGGTTCATGCAAGAAGTTCAGGTCATAAATCGCAAGAATTGTCGGGGTTGAGCAGGAAAGACTTGCATAACCATCCAAAGATAAAAAAATATCCGCGTGGTATTTTTTCAGGATTCGAGGCACCGCAAACTCGAACCAGGCAAACCAAAGCAGCGGATGAACAGAAGGGAAACTGGTCACAATATTTACATTTGAAGGGAAAAGTTTTTTATTTGCGAACGGCCTATCTACAATGAATATAAACTCATGTTCTAAATGCGCGCTGGTAATACGTTTAAGCACATCCAAGGCATATGTTTGAATACCTCCAGGTTTTCGTTGTGTCAGCATTCGCGCATTGACCGCAATTCTCATAAGCCTTTATCCATGTTTAGTTGTGAATAAACATTTCTAAGCGGCTCAGTTAATGCCGACCAGTGTAAGCCGTTTGCCGCGGATATTCCATGGGTTGCAAGAGTTTTGCAAAGTTCAGCGTCAATGAGCAGACGATTAATTGAATTTGCTAAATCTTCAGGACTATCCGCCAGTAAAATATTCCGCTCATGCGAGCATGGGAGACCTTCGGCGCCCAGGGAAGTGCTGACAACAGGAAGCCCTGCCCCCCATGCTTCAATAATTTTTATCCGTGTCCCTCCCCCAATATGTAATGGAACAAGCAACATTTGAGCTTGTCTGAGAAATGGGAGCATATCGGGAACATCGCAATGAACGCTGATTCCTCTTTTCTGAAGTTTTTGCTGCATTTTGGGTTTGATTCCACTTCCTGCCACACGAATTGGAACATCTGGATGAATCCTGCGTATTTGCGGTAAAACAAAATCCAAGAACCAATGCAAGCCATTTTTATTTGGATACCATCCAAATGAACCGCTGATAAGGATTCCTGCGCGTTTTACAGGTGGTTTTGCAGGAGAGAAACGTTCAGACACTCCATTCGGAAGAACATGAATCGGGGACAATTGGACTGAACCTGAAAGTTCCTTAAACTGTTGCCGGTCTCTTTCTGAAACAACAAGACAACTTGCAGATGCACTCAAAGCTTTTTGTTCTTCTTTCAAAGTTCGCCGTTGTTCAATACCTGCAAACAGTCTTAATGCTGAATTATATTTCTTAAATAAACGTGAAGAAAGTTCTGACTCCACATTGTGACTGCTGAAGACAATCGGAATGTCTATATTCATTTTGAGAACAGCACTCATTAGCGGAAGCTCTTCAACCTGTATCGCATCATAACCTCCCGTCATGACCAGTTTGTTTATATAGGCATATAAATAATTGGGGAAAAAACGGCTTGTTCGAAGAGAAGCTCCAGCAAGCGACGAACATGCGATTTCGCGCATGGCTTTTATTTTTTTAGGCAGGGGAATCGGGAATAACTGACGGTAATGCTTTAAATTTTTGTTGTCCTCAACAGATATCTGGTGTTGCGGAAGAAAGCCAACTGCATCTACCTCCGCAAACGAAGCCAAAGAACGCCCCAAATGGAGGACGCGAATTTGTCCTCCACAAGTCTCAACTGGAGTAAGCCATTTTAAAACATGTAAAATTTGCATCGATTCTATATAGAACCTTAATTTTTGATGCTAAGTATATCACAAATTTTGTGTTTTGCAACAAGGTTCTTCACGTCAAATCAAAACTCTTCACAATTCCGCATTTCAGCCGTATCATACCTTGATATTGCCCAAGCAGCACACTATAGTGATAAAGCTATGTACTTATATATTGAATGAGAACACATGAAAGAGTATCATTTAACCATTGAGGCTGGCAAATTACATCAACGGTATCTGAAAGACCTTTGGGTATATCGGGAATTATTTTTGTTTCTTGCCTGGCGCGATATTTTGATTCGCTATAAGCGAACCATTATAGGTATTGCCTGGAGCGTTATTCGTCCGTTGTTGACGATGTTGGTTTTTACTGTTGTTTTCGGAAAAATCGCGAAATTGCCATCTAATGGAGTTCCATACGCAATAATGGTATATTGCGCGATGCTGCCCTGGCAACTTTTGGCCAATACCGTGTCTGAAGGCGGCAACGCCCTGATAAACAATAATTCGCTGGTTTCAAAAGTATATTTCCCGAGAATTATTATTCCTACAACTTCTTTGATTGTTAGTCTTATCGATTTCGGAATTTCCATGTCGCTGCTTGGATTGTTGATGCTGTGGTATCAATTTTTTCCGAGTTGGACGATTATATTTATGCCGATCTTCCTGATTCTGACCTGCGTTCCCGCATTGGGGTTGGTGTACTGGATTTCCGGGTTGAACGTTAAATATCGCGACTTCCGTTATGTCGTTCCGTTTATAGTACAGTTTGGCCTGTATATTTCGCCGGTAGGCTTCAGCAGTTCCGTGATTCCAGACAAATGGCGTCTCATATATTCGCTGAATCCCATGGTCGGGGTCATTGACGGTTTCCGCTGGATGGTTATTGGCGGGGGAAGTAATATATTTTTGTCCGGTTTCTTATTATCACTTGGACTATCCATGTTATTGTTTCTTAGCGGATTTTTATTTTTTAGAAAAATTGAACGGGAATTTGCGGATTTTATTTAGGGACGACAATGGGTAATACAATAATAAAAATTGAAAATCTGAGTAAAAAGTATATTATCGGGCATGACCGTGACGCACAAGGGGCATTTCAATACCATTCACTACGGGATAACCTGATGCATCACGCGCGGGGAATCTATCAACGCCTGCGGCATCCTTTGCAAGTAAATCGGGAAAATACCGAATTAGAGGAATTCTGGGCCCTTAAAGATATTAATTTGGAGATTAAGCAGGGAGATCGGATCGGGATTATCGGTCGCAACGGCGCAGGTAAATCAACATTGCTCAAGATTTTAAGCAGAATCACCGAGCCGACGACTGGGAAAATTACTATTGCCGGACGGGTTGCAAGCTTATTAGAGGTAGGAACCGGGTTTCACCCGGAATTAAACGGGCGCGAAAATATCTATTTAAATGGTGCGATTCTGGGCATGACCCGGCTGGAAATAAAGAAGAAGTTTGATGAAATAGTGGCTTTTGCCGAAGTGGAAAAATTTCTTGATACTCCGGTTAAACGTTATTCCAGCGGCATGTATGTGCGGTTGGCATTTGCGGTGGCAGCGCATCTGGAACCGGAAATCCTGCTGGTCGATGAAGTGCTTGCCGTCGGCGATGCCCAGTTCCAGAAAAAATGTCTCGGCAAAATGGAAGACATGTCCGGAGAAGGCAGAACGGTTTTTTTTGTCAGCCATAACATGTTAAACATTCGCCAGCTATGCAACCAAGGCATTTTGCTTAATAGTGGTGAAATTGTTTTAAATTCGGATGTATCCACCGTTGTGGATAATTATTTATATTCCTCTTTGCCAACTAATCGTAACGATAAAAACTCAAGTCAGGCACATATAAAAGATGTTAAGATATTATCCCTGGTGAATAACAACTTTCAACCTTTTTTATCAAGATTTAAACTATCTATTACACTTTACACCCCACACGGAATATCCAATGCCGCCATTTCATATCAAATTATTGATTCTTCCGGAAAAACATTAATTTATAATTTACTGCATAGCAGTGAACAGGAATTTTGTCATATTCCTGGTGAATTTACCGTTGAATCGGTTATTCCTGTATTGCATCTTTATCCGAACTCATATTTCATTAATGTTTTTTTTGCAAATTCAGACATTAGAGTACGACTTGACAAGCTGCTTAATTGCTGTCATTTTACGGTTCCGTTTCCAGAAGAAACAAGGACATATTACTGGCGAAAAGATGATGCTGTATATATTGAAAAAAATAAATGGAGCTGCAGGCATGTCTCACAAAAATAAACATTTGAATCCTTCTCTGTTTTCATCGCGATATCAGATATCAAACAAATTATGGACTCTGAATGAACAAATTGCAGAGAAATATTTAAATAAGGATAATTTAACGATTCTTGATTATGGGGCAGGAGCAAGTCCTTATTCTTCCTTATATAAAAATAATAATAAATATATTCGGGCAGATATCGATAAATCACAAAATGCGGATATTATCATTCAAGCAAATAAAATTCCTTTAGAATCAGAATCAGCAGATATTGTTTTATCTACGCAAGTGCTTGAGCATGTCGAAGATTACAATCAATATCTCAAAGAAGCACAAAGGATATTAAAACCGGATGGAATAATTATCTTATCAACTCACGGTTATTGGATATATCATCCGCATCCTGCCGATTACTGGAGATGGACTCAAGCAGGTCTGAAAAAAATTCTCTCTGATGCTGGTTTTAAGGTCCTTGATATTTATGGCATTATAAATACCAGAGCCAGCGGAATACAGTTGTTTCAAGATGGGACGTCCTGGCGAGTACCCAATATCTTTAAACCTCTATTTTTCTTTACATGTCAAGTACTAATGAAAGTATTTGACAACAAATCCTTTTATAACGAGGATGCCGCCGTTTATGCTGTAGTCGCATCTAAAAATGAATAATTTTTAACCCAGAAGCAAATTACAAATAAGGACCAGGCTAAAAAAATGGCTGAAATTGCATTAATAAGTCCTCGGCAGTCAGCGGTTTCTGAGACTTTTATAAAAGCTCATAAAGATTTGCTTTCAGGCAATATTCATTATTATTATGGAGAATATCTGCCTGCTGATTTGGAAAACGAGGGAAACATTATTGACAAGCTCAATATTTTTACACGAGCGTTCCGCTATTATATGTACAAAGAAAAAGTTCCATATAAGCTGGCACTGGAAAAATCTTTTAAAAAAAATAAAATTGAGGTGGTCTTAGCAGAATATGGCCCAACAGGAACTAATGTCCTTCCTGCATGTAAGTCTTTAGGAATACCGTTGATAACCCATTTTCACGGATATGATGTCCACTGTCTGGATGTATTGGAAAAATACGGCAGTGTTTATAAGGAACTATTTGAATACTGTAAATATATTATTGTAGTATCAAAATATATGCAAGATACTATCTGCAAATTGGGGGCCGCTCCGGATAAAGTCATATTAAATCCATGTGGTCCAAATGAAATTTTCCATAAAATCAAAACCGACCCGGTAAACAGCAAAAAAATTATTTGTCTGGGAAGGTTTGTAGATAAAAAGGCTCCTTACTATAATATAATGGCATTCAAAGATATTCTCGACTCCTGTCCGGATGCGGAGTTAGTCATGATCGGAGATGGTGTTTTGAGGGAAACCTGCCGTAATCTGGCAAGGCAATATGGAATATCCGGAAAAGTGACTTTTACCGGGGCGTTATCCGCTGACGCAGTAGCGAGAGAATTATCTAGTGCAAGAATATTTCTGCAACACTCGGTCGTTGCGGAGAATGGAGATTCGGAAGGTACTCCTGTAGGGATCCTTGAAGCTCAAGCGGCAGGAATTCCCGTTGTATCTACAAAACATGCCGGTATAGTAGATGCCGTTATTGATAAAAAAACAGGATTTCTTGCCGATGAGCATGATATAAATGCGATAGTATCATTTCTGAAACTGTTGTTGTCGGATGATAATTTAGTTAACCAGATGGGTATCAGGGCTAAAAAACATATTCACGATAATTATTCTATGACTCGGCATATTAGAGTAATTAACAATGCGATATCTGATGCTGTCAAACAAAGATAAATTGTCGAGGTTCAGGAATTTTTGCCCATTGCCCCAGTCAAAGAAACGAATAAATTAAAGGATCTGTGGTGGTGTACTTTCACGAGACTGCTGGAGGAGTATTCCGGTTGAAAGGCTTGCGCAGCGCCTTTGGATAAACTTTCATATAGAATGGGCGGATGAGGTTTTTCAGGTTGCTTTTTGTCTTCCAGCGTAAAGATTTCAACCAGTTCCATTGCCCGTCAAGCAATTCACTATAAAAGCGTGCCGCATCGGCTGAAAGTGCATTTGAATTAGTACTTAGGAACTGACGTTCTTCGCAATCCAGAGATTTTATGATCAACTGGCGGCATTGCTCTCTGTATTTATTTTTAATATACTGAAAGTGCCAGAATGAAACATTCAGTTTGAAAGCCAGGAAAACTGAGTCATAAAGATGAAAAAAGCGATGTTCTTTCAGAAAGCTTTTGCTGCGATCAAGGATTTCGATCATGTCAAGATAGTGTTTTCCCCGTTGTTTGACAATTGAGCCATTCCGTATCCGGTAGAGATAAAGTTTATCCGTAATGAGCGCAATTCTGGAGGCAAGGCACAGACATTGGAAGTGAAATAAATTATCTTCAAAGCACAAGCCTTCGGCGAAGCGTAATTTATGTTTCCGGATGAATTCGGTTTTTAACAATTTTGACCAGACAAAGCAATAAGTAAACACTCTGGATTTTTCCTCGGGCGTGCTCAAACACGCGGGTTGCCAACCGGAAAAATCGAAACACTGATTTTCTTCGATATGACCATAGGAGTAAAAACACTGATGGCCGCAGATTACAAAGTCAGTGTCATGTTGACGGATGGCTCTGAATAACTGCTCAATACAGTTTTCCCTGATCAGGTCATCGGAATCGACAAAATACACATAGGGAGCGGTAACGTGTTCCAACCCGGTATTTCTCGCCGCCGACAGGCCGCCGTTTTCTCGGTTGATGATCGTAATTCTGGAATCGCGTTTACGAAATGTCTTCAATATTTGCGGGGAAGCATCTGTTGAACCGTCATTGACGCAAATGACCCTTAGCGGGACTGTGGTTGCCTGTTGCAGGATGGATTGAAGGCATGGCTCAAGGTATTTTTCCACATTATATACCGGGACAATAATATCAACCATGCCGATACTTCCTCATCCAATAAACTGCCAATTGTTTCAGGTAATATTTTATTAGGCGGTTGATATTCGGTATTTCCGCCATGCTTTTGCGAAAGATTCCTCCCGTCATGGCTGTAACACCCACCGTCGGCAACCACCGCATTTCTCTATCCCTGCGACTATACAAGCGGACAGCTTGCTTACACTCAAAAAGTGCGGCTTCATGAATCTGACTGGGATCATATTTTTCCATGCTGAAAATATACCCTGATTTCAGCGAAACACAAGTATATTTATTTTGCAAGTTTGAAAAAATAGATTATGTTCATATTGAGATTAACCTTGCGGAGTTATTATAAGAATAAATTTATTTAAAATGCTATAAGGCTGTTGGGGGCATAACATCTGGAACCTTCAGCATCCGGGAAAATCTGAATTACTAAAATTTTACGCTTCATTTATGCTAAGAATTTTATATACTCACTTTTCCCATTCAAACCTGACGGATGCAGGAGAAGTTGCAAGCTTCAGCTTTCTTGTCTGCATCTTCTGCTTATAAGAAAGACCTTTATATGAATTTGCAATAGAACATAAATATTTGTCAAAAGAGACTAGTTTAGGCTTCATGTCCATTTCCATGCGATCAGGAAGAATAGGTAAATCAAAATCAGGGACAGTATATTTCTGCTTTTTTTCTGTTGAGCGTTGCATTATTCATCCCTTTTTTTATCTTTTAAAATATTATTGTATATATCTTCACCACCATACTTAATGCATAAGGTTTTAAACCAATCACTATTTACATCAATACCATTAGCTTTGATAAGCATTTTAATATCTATCATGTCTTTCCCCTCTCGGCATTCATTATTGTATTTTATAGCGTGCAGTTTTGTGGCAAGCACCGTTTCAAAAGAGGCGCACAGAAAAGCATTTTCTCCTCGTATATTTTTTACCTCAGCCAGCTTTATAATTTCATTTGCTGTATCTGTGGCAATAAAAACAGTATCAATATCCATGAATGCATCATTTTTGTGCCGGAATTTTGCATATTGGGTTGTCTGTAGAACTTTATGATAACCAATGGATTCTAGTATATTAGTGAAATTTTTAAAATCATTCTCGGGCAACATGAAATCGACATCAAAAGTATTACGCTGATAACCATAAACGCTCATGGAAATAGCGCCGAAAAGTACAGCTTTGTTATCATTTTTTTTAAGAACCTCTGAAAGTGTGGTGAAAAAATCATTCTCATTCAAAGCTGCAAAATCAACATCAGAAGTGGAAACTGACGACTCTGGTCTATCAGTCTTGAGAGTTTCCTTTTCGACGCTAAAAAAATTTTTAATTTTTTCCCAAAATTTCATTTTATCCAAAATATAATTGCTTAGGAGTCATTCAAAAATAACTGAAACTTTCTACTGGCGTCTCGGGGATACTTTTGCTTCCGCCGGTTCGTTACGAAGCGCTGCGGCTTTGCTCCTCACCGGCTGAGCCAAAATTTCTTTCCGATACACTCAGGATAAAGTTCCACTTATTTCTTCACAACTCCTTAAGCATTTAACCTGTCTTTTCAAACCAGTATTTTTTATAAAATGAATATAATATGCATTGGCTTATTATTCCAATTTTTTACTCAAATAATATTTAATTTCAATAGTGGTGCAGCGGTTCCGAATGAATATCCTGAAAATACCCGGCATTCGTTCGTTTTAAAATTTGGGCAGGCTCCGCCCTTGCCGAACCGCGGCATTAAATCATAAAGAGTTTTTGGGAAGGCGGGTAAAAATGG
>JAQUOK010000019.1 GCA_028717165.1 Victivallaceae bacterium
CCTTTATTTTTACGCTTTCCCGCCAGACGATTTTTTCAGTTTTCAGCTCGGTCAACGCCATAGACCAGACCTGGTTTTTATCGCTCCTGCTGCTTAAGCTGTAGACCGCATCCGCCCGGCTGACCACCCGGAGCGGAACCGTATCGCATACGGAATACAAAACCATGCGGGAACGAATGCCCGGGAAACTGTCATTGACCGGGAAATCGGTACAGACTTTTGTCCCCTCCGGAAAGTTTTGCAGACAGAAGGCTGACAGGGAGGTAAGCAGATAATTTTCCGCGCTTCGCCATGAATGTTCCTGAGGCGTCAGTTTCGCGTCGACGATAGAGCCGTCCGGAGCCTTGCCCGGCGGTAAACTTTCGCAGCCGGCCAGCAGGATGAGGCCGACTAATAATAAAATATTCCGCATGATGAACAGCGCCTTCATTTTTGTTTTTAATGTAGCAGAAATCCTGACCGGGTCAATTTGAATAGGCAAAAGTATTTGATTTTTGGAAAATCAACCGTAGCTTAAAGAAATAAATGTAGCTCAAGCGTCCCGCTTGAGAATGGCAGACGATGCAGCTCGCAGGTGTTTCGTCTGATAATGACACAACCGGGACGGTTGTGCTACTTTGGATAAAGGAACCATTATGCAGACGTATCAGCAGATTTTAGACACTTATTCGGATACGGAAATAAGTTTCGGGCCGGAATCATGGCGGAAATTCGCGCTCTTGCTGGCAGCAAAGAAAACCCGTAAAATAGCCGTGTTCACCGGCAGAAATTCCGCGGACAAAAGCGGCGCCTGGCGCCGCTTTGAACAGGCGGTAAAAAATTTAAATTTACAAATTGCGCGTTTCACGGAGATAGAGGCGGAACCATGTACCGAAACCGTCGAAAAGATGACTGTTTTCCTGAAGCGGGAAAAACCGGATGAAGCAGTCGCCATCGGCGGCGGCAGCCCGATGGATGCGGCGAAAGCGGCTTATCTGAAATTTCAGGCCGGCCAAAGCCGGCACGATTTTTTCGGGGTAAATAAATTTTCTTCCGCCAACCCCGGCAAAAAACTCAAAAAAGTAATATGCTTCCCGACAAGTTCCGGAACCGGCTCGGAAGCAACTCCTTACGCGAATATCGTAGACCATAGACTCAAGGTCAAAAAACTGATTTCGGAAATCGAGATCATCCCGGAATATTCGTTTGTCATCCCCGAACTGGCAATGTCCATGCCGGAACACGTAACCCGCGCCACCGGCTGTGACGCCCTGGCTCATTCCTTGGAAGGTTTTCTGAACATCGGGCAGGATACAAACCACCCGCGGGCTAATGACTGGGCCCTGGAAAGCATCCGGCTGGTCAGGGAATTTCTCCCGCGGGCGATAAACTGCGGCAGAGATATGGAAGCGCGCACGGCAATGGCGGCGGCGGCGACGCTCGGCGGAATGACGATCCGCTACAAATCTACAGGCCTGCCGCATTTATGCAGTTTTTCATGGTTCGGAAAAATCGAGCACGGGATCGCGGTTGCCCTGCTGCTGCCCGCCGCCTGGAAATATTATATTCAGCGGGACGAGATCGCGCACCGGACAATGCTGCTCAAAAAGATTTTTCCCGGCGAGACTCCCCTCGAAATAATCGCTTCTTATCAGGAATTCCTGAAATCCTGCGGAGTCCCGACCAGCCTTAAAGCATTCCCGGCCGTCACCCCGGAACTGCTTGAACTGACCGCGAAAAGCGCCGGTCTGAATAAAATGAAACTTGAACTGGCCCCGAAACCCGTACCGCTTGAAAACAGTTACGAGATCATCCTCCGGATATTGCAGAATGCCTGAAGAACCGTCATTTTTCCCGGTTTTCAGGCGGTTCCATCGGCGGTTCGGAATCCCCGGTAAGTCCGGTCAAGACGTATTTAGGGGAATCCCAGAGTGCCATTTTGGTAAATTTAAACGGCAATCCGAACAAAAGCCCGATTGATTTTGAAAATGCCGATAAGGTTATCCGGGCGCTTTTCCGCACGGTTGCCGGGGCTTCATTCGCAAACTGGAAGCCGCCCGCGACGCAGGCGGCCGGAACCGCGCCGATTATCAGCCCCAGATAATTCCCGGTATAAGTCGGGATCGTTACAAAATAGCTGTCGTCGTCGAAATCCCGGAAGAATACGCTGTTCAGGGATTCTTCTTCTCCCTCTCCGCAACAGACCAGCGAACTCAAACAAATCATGAAAGAAACCATAGTTTTTTTAAAAAAAGTCATTGTTCTGTCCTGAAATAAAATTTTTTTATAAAATAAACGTTTTTTTTAAATAAGCAAACTTTGTAAGTTCTTTGTTCCTTCCGGATACCGGAACGGTTCCTTGAATAGAATATCTTTAAGATATATGTTCCGGTTTGTTTTTGGGTGAAGCCGGGCATTTAAAACTATGAAACTCAACCGTTGGTTTCAGCTTTTCCGCTATTGACAAAGCTGTTTTGCAACTCTATTTTATATTGCAGCATACTTAATGGAATTTTTCCATAAAGTCGCGGACAGCAAAGAGAGAACGCCCTTAAACATCGGGTATTTCATAGAATACCCCTAAAGAGGTAGAGACGGCAATATGAATTCTGCGAACAATTTTTTAGAGAACGTTGTAAAAGAGCACAGCAGAAAACTTAAGTACTGGTATGATTTGCTGCGGGAAATTATGCCGGATTATTTTTTCAAAACTTTTTCCGCCGGGCAACTGGAAGATATTCTGCCCCTGTTGTTCAACATTGAAAGTGAAACCGGCATTCAGCGGATTGAACGGGAAGACAGCATT
The DNA here is from genome assembly GCA_028717165.1 of Victivallaceae bacterium. Taxonomy (GTDB): domain Bacteria; phylum Verrucomicrobiota; class Lentisphaeria; order Victivallales; family Victivallaceae; genus JAHOYW01. Next base: position 2,786 of record JAQUOK010000019.1, read on the forward strand.
GTTTTTATTTATCTGAAAAGTGAAGAGCACAATATCCTTACGACCAGCCGGATGATGCGGGAATATTGTATCGCCAGCGTTACGGTCCATGAATCCAGGGAAAAAATAATTATCAATAAAGTTCCGCGTACCCTGATTATCGAGTTGTTCACCCTTGAAGACCGGGCGCTGTACGGCGGCGAACCCTGCTTTTCGAAAAAAGAACTGGCGGCCGCCTACCGGAAGATGTTCAATAAAGTTCCTCCGGAATTAGATGAAGTTTACGGCCACATAAACTGGAAGAACGTTTCCGATTTGAGTTTTGACCGGCTCGTCGACCGTCTGCATTGGGCTTTCGGAACGCAGAGTACAACCTATGTCAATGTCGGTATTGAAAAAATAGGCAGTCACGAACTGAAACTGACGCTTGCCCGGGCGCGGTCCACCCGGCAGGGAGGTTTTTACTACCGGATAATCGAAGCGGTCAACCTGGCCGGGTTCAATATTGAACGCAGTTACTTCCGAGATCTGACTTATCAGGATAATCCGGAGGATTTTGACCACATGCCGGTTACCGTGGCGACTTTATACCTTACTTCCCCGCACGGAGTAACCCTGGAATCGGCCAGGATTACCGAAATGCTGGAAAACCTGAAGGTGCTTAACTGGACCAATCTGCGGGATTTGTTCCACCGCGAATTCGTCTCCAAAAATCTGGTTTCCATCCGGGGCGGCAATTTACTGCGCGCCGCTTTTGAATTTATCCATACCCAGCTGGCGTTCATCGACAAAAACGCTTACAATCATGCGGACATCCCGCGTTTCATGGCAATTTACCCGGAAATCATGGTTGACACCGTTCATTACTTCTACAAACGTTTTGATCCGGCAATCGGGCGCGACCAGAAGAAAATTACCGCGTTCGAACGCCGAATAGAAAAGAAGATCGCCGCAATCAATACCGGGATGCACGAAAAAGATGAAATGGTTAAAACCGTCTTTTCCTGCATACTTGATTTTTTCCGGAACATTCTGAAGTGTAATTTCTTTGCCGAACACAAATCAAGCCTGGCTTTCCGTATGGATCCGGCTTTCATGGCGTATTATGACGGTTTGTCGGAAACATATAAAAAATCGTTCCCGGCGGACCGGCCTTACGGCGTTTTCTTTTTCTACCGCGAAAACGCGGTCGGTTTCCAGGTGCGTTTCTCCGATATCGCGCGCGGCGGCTGGCGTACGGTCATTCCGCAGATAAGCTCGAACGCCCTTGAATACAACGATGCCTATGAATTTGCCAAGGACGAGATTTTCCGGGAAGTCTTTGTGCTGGCGCATACCCAGCATTTGAAGAACAAGGACATTTACGAGGGCGGTTCGAAAATGATCACCCTGCTGAGGCCGGCTGAAGAAAGCAACAATCAGGCGATCATGTTCGAAACCCAGCGTTCCATTTGCGCCGCTTTCGTTTCCCTGATAAACTACGACCGGCACGGAAAACTTAAAGACCGGAACATTATCGATTGTCTGGGGCGCAAGGAAATAATCGAAATCGGGCCGGATGAAAGAATGTTTGACGTAATGCTCAGTTGGATAAGCAATTACGCGGCGGAAGCCGGTTATACTCTCGGCAGCGGGCTTATTTCCGGGAAACCGGACCAGGGGATAAACCATAAGGAATTCGGGGTAACCTCATTCGGGGTTCACCAGTTCTTCCTCCGCACCCTGCGGGAACTGGACATAGATCCCCGCCGCGACGAGTTTTCGGTGAAGATTTCAGGCGGACCTTACGGCGACGTTGCCGGTAACGAAATGAAACTGCTCCTGGAAAAAACCGGTGATACATACGTCTATAAGAATGCCAGGATTGTCGCGGTTACCGACGGGCCGGCGGCGGCTTATGATCCCGACGGGCTGGACCGGGAAGAGCTTGCCGCGCTGGTTTTGCAGAAAAACCTCGACGCTTTTAATCCGGAAAAACTCCGGGCGGACGGCGCTTATATGATCTTCAGCAAACCCGTGCCGACCCGGGAAGGCGACCGTTACCGCCTGGTTTCCAGGAAGAACGGCAAAATTACGGAAAAGATGATCAGCCGTGACGAATATATGAATTATTTCCAGAACAACATATATAATTATGCGGACGTATTCATTCCCTGCGGGGGCCGTCCGTCCACACTGGATATTTCCAACTGGGAACACTACTGTCCAGGCGGCATAAACAGCTCGAAAGCAATCGTTGAGGGCGCCAACAGTTTTATTACGCCTGAAGCGAGAATCAAACTTCAGGATGCGGGTATCCTGATCGTCAAGGACGCTTCGGCCAATAAATGCGGTGTGATAACTTCGTCTTACGAAATCATGTCCGGCCTGATGCTCGATAAAGATGAATTCAAAGCGGAAAAGCAGGAACTGGTAAAGGAAATCATGCTGAAACTGAAAAATCATGCGGCACGGGAAGCGGAATGGCTGTTCGCCAATTACAAAACCGCGATTTGCCACATGACGGAACTGACCGATGTTCTCAGCCGTCGGATAAATGAAAAAAATGAAGCGATTTCAGATTACCTGGCGAAACATCCCGAACTGCTTGATGAAAAAGTGATACTGGATCACCTGCCGAGCATCTTCGCGAAAAAATACCGGGACCGCATCGAACGCCTTCCCGCGGAATACAAAAAAGCGATCGCTTCCGTTGAGCTGGCGACCCGGATCATTTATACCCAGTCCGGAAACCTCGAACTGGAAATAAAAAAGGCCATGCAGCAATAATATTTTCCTGTCCGGGCGGCGCCGTGCCGCCCGGATTATGAATTTAATTTTATGCCGTCGGCGGTGACCGTGATCCGGTGTTCTTTGTATAAATTGCCTATCGCCTGCTTGAAAACCCGTTTGCTTATATGGAAATGTTCTTCGATTTCTTCCGGGGAGGATTGGGCGTTGAAAGGCAGAAAACCGCCGGCTTCTCCAAGCTTTTCGAGAATGAGCGGTTTTTCTTTGATGATCCCGGAAAATCCCGGCTTGCGCAAACTTACGTCTATTTTTTTGTCGTCCCGCAGTTTTGAAATATAGGCGGTGAGTCTATCGCCCGGCTTTACGGCCCGGCGCAGTTCGCTTTTGTAAAGCATGCCCATGTATTGATTGCCGATCAGCACGCTGAAGCCGATTTCCTCTTCGGAACATACCAGTATATCGACCTTGTCGCCGCGCCGGAAATTGTCTTCGTGGGTCTTTTTCGCGAAAACATGAAAGCGGCTCGAACCGAATATCCTGCCGCTCACTTTGTCCAGAACTATCCTGACCGGATAGCTTTCTCCTTTTACCATGCGCTCCTTCTGCTCCCGGAAAGGGACAAACAGGTCCTTATCCAGTCCCCAGTCCATAAAAGCTCCGACTTCGGTAACGTCGACAACCGTCAGGAAAGCGGTTTCTCCGACCATTGCTTTAGGGGTTTGGGTAGTGGCTACCGGACGGTCCTCAGAATCCAGATACAGGAAAACGTCTATGACGCTGCCGGTATCGGCCCCTTCGGGAACGAATTTGCGCGGCAGCAGCACTTCTTCATTATCATTATCAGTGAGAAACGCCCCGAAATCCACCATGCGGTAAATTTCCAGGCGGTTTATTTGACCCATCTTCAGCATATAAAACCTTTTTCGATGTAACGCAACCGTCCCGGCTGCACATACTCTCAAGCGGGACGCTTGAGCTGCATTGCTCCTGTTGTAAAATGTGATTTCTAGCAAAAAGCTGCCGCCGCCCCTGGGAGCGCCGGCCGCCAGACCGGCATTCGTCGGCATCGGCGAACGCTAAATGTCAATGTTTCTCATAAGGTACAGCCGAATATAATCATTGCAAGACCGGGCCTTGCGGTTGACGTTTTTTTTATTAACAAGCAACGAATATTAACCTCATAAAAAACAGGTGGCAAGATGAAAGATTTCGAATATTTATTCCGGCGGGAACACCCGGTCTACAGCAAAAACAAAACTCTCTGGAAACGCAGCGCGCAGGCTTATTCCGGCGGCATGGCCTACATCGAGCAGGCGTTGATAAAACATGTTTCGGAGATCGATCTGGAATTTGCGGAGCGCCGGAGGCGCGCCTATTATTTCAATTATCCCCGCAAGATCGCGCGTCTGATAACCCATTATGTCCTGTCCAGCGATCCGCAGCGGCACGGCGCGGATTCCCGGCTGGTCGAAGACTTTTCCCGCAACGGCCTGCGGGTAAACGAGGTCATGCGCCAGTTTTCAACCCTCCTGAACGTCTACGGTTCAGCGTGGATGCTCGTTGAAATGCCCCGTTTTGAAGGGGAAATAGACCCGGAACGCAAACAGCGGGAACGCCTCCGTCCTTATGCCGTCGCGATTTCTCCCCTGGCGGTTGTTGACTGGGCATACGGCAGTGACGGGCGGCTGCAATGGGCCCTGGTAGAGGAATTTTCCTGTGACAACAGAAATCCTTTTGAAACGCCGGTTTGCCGGAGGTGCCGCCGCCTGTGGACGAGAAACGAATGGACGCTTTTCGAAAAGGACGGCAGTACGGGCAGCGCCGTCATGCGCGAGCGGGGCAGCCACAATCTGGGGGCGGTTCCCCTGGTACATGCGGTTGAAGCAGACGGCTTCGGCATGGACGCCAACCACTGGTTCGAGGATATTGTCCGGATTTCCGACGCTATTTTAAACAACGAGTCCGAAGCCCAGATGAATATCGTCAAACAGATGTTCGGTCTGCTGATCATCTCCGAAAATTTCGTGCGCAGCGCCCGGATGCCGCGCACTCCGGCCGAGGAGGAAGATGAAAATTCCCCGAAATTCAGTCATATACTGGCGCGTTCCGCCGCTATCTGGGAAGGAACCGAGGAAAAGGGCATAAGCCGTTATATTTCGCCTTCAGGAACGGAAACCAGCCACATCCGGGAAGAGAACATCAATCTGAAAAAGGAAATGTTCGACATTGTCGGCATAGCTGTCCAGCGCGAATCGTCAAGCGCGCAGACTGCGGAATCAAAAGCCTGGGACCATCAGAACGTCAAACAGTTCCTGGTTTCCCGGGTGGATATTCTGGAACAGGCGGAAATAAAATGCTGGGAATTCATGAATCTGTGGGACTCCGGAATCAAAGTCCCGGAAATCGTTTATAACCGGGAGTTCGCGGTTGTCAATCTGAAAGAATCGATAGATACGCTGCTGGGGCTGAACAGTATTTTCGCGGGCAGCGAATACCGGCGCGAAATCTCCCGCGCCGCCGTAAGCATTCTGGAAAAGATCAAAAAGATAAGCCCGGAAGCCCGCAAAACCATTCTTGATGAAATCGGAAACAGCCTGGAAAAGTGAGGTAAATATGTTTGAAGATCGTTTACAGGAGCCGGTAACCCTGCAGGTTCCGGACGGGACTTTCAGCGACGGACAGAGCGGCTACGCGGAATATTCGGCCTATGCTTTGATAACGGACTTTACGCAGCGGGATATCAACCGTTACGGTACGGTTAAGAACGGAAAAATATTTTTGCTGCGCTGCGGCCACGAACCTTTACCCGGAAGCCGGATAAGCAGCCGGGAAAAAACTTACGATATAAAGGATATCAAAGTCTGCCGCAACCTTGACGGGGAAACGGAATGCTATCGCTGTGTAGTGGCGTGAATTGGCTGTTCTTGACTAAGTTCAAGCCAGTTTATCTCATCAAGGTTGTACCAGACTGCATCCGGATCATCGTGTAGGAATTTAAGTTTCATTTCCAACTGATTCCACATGCCTTCCGAGTCGAGCATTTCGTAACTGTGTCCCCAAAAATAGAAAATTTCGTTATCACATTTTGCCTTTTCGTATTTCTCATAAAAATCGTAGTGTTGAAAGTGACACGACGGATGCAGAATGAGCGGATGGGTTCCTTTCCCGACATGCAGCGAATTTTCCGTAGTTCTCCCGTAAGTGAATCCTTCCGTCTGTAACGCGTCAGCCAGTTTTTCCGTATAGCTTCCGCACGGCCAGGCGAAACCGGGGCAGGGCCGCTGAAACAAATCTTCAAGAAATTTTCTTGCGTCAATTGCTGCTTTGATGAACTGATCATCCGGAGCTATACCGGCGGTTTCATGCCGCCAGCAATGTGACGCCACATTGAAACCGTTATAGATTTCAACGAGTTCATGTTTTCCAATCTTTCCGGAAATATAACCTTTACAGGACCAACCAGAATAACCAGGCTCGCCCCAGCGGGCTTCCAGACGTTCGTCATTGTGGAGGCCGGGATTGAGGTTAAATGTTGCTTTTGCATTGTACTTCCTGAGTAGTTCAATCAAACGAATATCGTTTACAACACCGTCATCCCAGCATTGCATTACTTTTGCCATAATGAATTCTCACTATTTATTGTTTTCAAGTCATGTTACATACCAAATTAACGCCGTGAAAGAACAGTCAAGTTCTGCGGAAAGGAGCGGTTTATGCCGCGTAAGAACTAAAGCTGATACCGGAACCGCAGTGCAGAAGATGCACAAAAAGCGTTTCCGGATGAAACTAAAGACCGAAAATGTCGGAGTCTTTTTTATCGGTGTCTTTCTGCTGAGAAATTTCCGCCAGTGAGGTTCTGACCTTTTTCAGTTTGTCGGCTATTTCGCGCATTTCTTTTTTACTGTCGAGGCTCAAAGCCAGTTCCCTGTGAAGCTCCATGATCTTGGCGTGGAGTTTTTTCAGGCTCGGATCTTTCTGGATCAGTTTGATACGCAGTTCAAGCATTTCCCGGAGAAGCTGTTTCTCCTGTTTCTGCAAATCCTTCTCTTTTTTATCAAGGTCGGCCTTGGCATCATCGGCGCTGAAACAAACCGTCGCTCCGCAGCATAAAATTATAAGTAAAAAATTTTTCATGAGTACTCCTGAAATATTGAATTTTTATCATCCATGTTTATCGATAAAATACCGCCCTTTTAAATTTATGCAATATAAATCCTGGTTTCAGGTATAAAAAGCTGAATACACGGCGTGAATACGGAAAACGGACGTCAGGCTCTTTCCTATCAAAGCGCTTCGCGCAAAAATTTTAAAATCTGATTTTCTTTTTTAGAGGCTTTGTCAATTTGCAGGACGGCTGTATATTTTTGCATGAAGAAATCTTTATCACATCTGCCGAAACATAAAAGGGAAGAACTCAAGGCGGTTACCGCGATCATTACCGAGATGATCGACGCCGAATTTATCATTCTTTTCGGCAGCTACGCCCGCGGCGACTGGGTTGAGGACAGATACATCGGTGACGACAATATTCTTTACGAATATCAAAGCGATTACGATCTGCTTCTCGTCGTGCAAGACCTCCCGAAATACCAATACAAGGGTTACCGTAAGCGCATCAAGAGAAAAGCCCGCATAGCGGCGGACTGCGATACCCGGCTGAGCATCATCATGCACAGCGTCGATGAAGTCAAAGCCGCGATAAAACGCGGAAATTATTTTTTCTGTGACATTAAAAAAGAGGGAATATTACTGCATTCATCCGGGCGTTTCCGACTTCCGGCAGTGAAGGAACTCAACATAAAACAGCGCTTGGATAAAGCCAAAAAAGATTTCACTGACTGGTCTGAAAGAGCAGAGAGTTTTAATAATGGTTATACAGATGCAATGCAGCGTAAAGATTATAATAAAGCCGTTTTCGATCTTCATCAAACGGCGGAACGTCTTTATGATACGGTTATATTGGTATTTACCGGCTACAAGCCGAAACTGCATGACCTTGAAGAGCTAGGGATAAAAGTTAACTGCCTCACTCCCGAATTCAAGGGAATTTTTCCGCAGAACACGGACGAAGAAAAACGGCTTTTCAAACTGTTGAGAAGCGCCTATGTCGGAGCCAGATACGATATGGGCTACAAGATCACCAAAGAAGAACTCGAATATCTCGCAGAACGCGTAAAACTGCTCCAGGCAACCGCCGAGAAAGCCTGCAAAGAAAAGATAGAAAGCTTTATTTAGAATTACGAATTTTAAATCACGTGTTTGTAATATCGCTTTTCGTAGTACGCAACGCGTAACACGTAACACGTTCTTATTGTTTCGAGAATTTGATGCGGGGATCAACGACGACGTAAAGAATATCCGCCAGCAGTATTCCGCCCAAGGTCAACGCTCCGCCGAAACAGAACAGCGCCATTTGCAGCGGATAATCGCGGCTGTTCAGCGAAAGCAGCGACAGCGAACCCATGCCGGGAATATTGAAAACATATTCGACAATAATGCTGCCCGCCACCAGTCCCGGCAGCAGTCCGGCGAATAAGGTTATCAGGGTTATCATGCCGTTGCGCAAAGCGTGTTTGAAAATGACGGCGCTTTCGGGCAGGCCTTTAGCGCGCGCCATGCGGATGTATTCCTTATTGACCACGTCCAGCATGCTTGAACGGGCGAAACGGGAAATTCCGGCGAACCCGGCATAACTGAGGCAGATCACCGGCAAAACGTAATGTTTGGCGGTTTCCCAGAGCAACTGCCATGAAGTCAGAATTTGGGGATTGTCCGGAGTCAGGCCGGAAAGCGGAAAGACCGGATACAGTCCCCCCTGGCAAAGGCAGGCCTGCAGCAGCAGGGCCACCCACATTCCGGGCAGGGAATACAGGAAAAAAAGAAAAAACGTTGTGCCTCGGTCAAAAAGCGAATCCGGGTAAACTGCGGAATAAATACCCAGCGGAATCGCCAGAAGATAGATAATGCACACCGCGAAAAAATTCAGTTTTACCGTTACCGGCAACCGTTCCAGAATAATATCCGCTACCGGCCGGCCGGGGTCTATTGAAGCGGAAGTGCCGAAATCAGCGTAAAGCACAACCCCTTTCAGCCAGTAGAGAAAACCGACATAGACAGGTTTGTCGAGGTGAAGTTTTTCCCGCATGGCGGTATTTTCGCCCAGGGCTCCTTTTTCTGCGGAAAGCTGGCCGGCGGCGGGATTGTCGTCCATGATCGAACTGCGCGTCGGGTCACCGGGCGCCAGGCGCAGCAGGAAATAGCTCACCAGCATGATGACAAACAAGGTGAGCAAAGCCAGCCCCAGACGTTTTACAGTATATTCAAACAAAGTATAGTATCCTTCCCTTTTTTAACAAACCCCGTGGGCGCCTTCCCTTTTGACAGGGGTTTTCTCAAGTTCGACAAGCAGTCCGCGAATCCATGGATTTTTCCGGGAACGTATTTTTCGATATTTCACCGGTAACCCAGCGGCCGGCGTAAGTATAGGAATTAAAAGGACGGCTTTCGGATCTCCTGGCGTCGTTTTCCGGATGATACATTGGCGAATCTCCATAGTTTTTCGTTTACTGTTTCACTATAGTGAAAGCCCAATACATTGTCAAGCCCGGTTAAACCGATGCTATGAATTAATTTTTCCCCTGGTTTCTTTTTCAAGGAGTTCAACGACATCCTTGAACGCCGCCCGGTTTTTCTCATTCATATTGACCAGTTGGCGGTGGGCGTCAAGGATCGTCAGGGCTTCTTTCCAGCCGTTGCGGTCGGTTTCCGGGAGTTTTTTAAGGGATTCCGGAGTGTCGCCGTTTTTTATAAGCGTAAATACGTCACTGAGCCCGATATTTTCAAGCAGGTAGTTTATATTTTCATTCACGGACAGGATAAGCGCTTTCTTCTGGAATTTCTTGATCATGAAATTGGCGATTTTCGCCAGCAGCCCGAGGATAGTGCTGTCAAGGTATTCCGCTTCCCGCAGATCAATCATGACGTCCTGGACTTCAGGATCGCAGAATATCATATTGAGCAGATTGTCAAACTCCCGTCCGAGCGTAAAGCGCAAATTGCCGCTCATTTTTATGAAGTAGAGCTGGTCGTCTTGCGAATATAAAATTTTACCGTCGCTCATCACTTGTCCCCTTTGCTTATTGACAGGATGGTAATATCGTCCTTCAGCGGGACATCGGATCGACCGCTCAATTTGTCGACTAGCCTGCAGAGATTCAGATTTTTGTCGTCGACCAGTTTCTTTAATTGCGCAAGCTGTTTTTTGATGTCCCGTTCGGGGAAAAGTTCCAGTACGCCGTCGCTGAATATCGTAAAAGTGAATTCTTCCGGCAGGGACATGGAAACGTTTTTGTATTCCGTGAAATCGAACATGCCGACCGGAGTCGATTTTTTCGCTATTATTTCAACCTTGCCGTCATGGCGTAAAAAGGGGAACGGGAAATGGCCGCCGTTGGCAAAAAGCAGTTTGTTTTCATCTTTAACCAGTATTCCGTAGAACATGGTGATATATTTGTCAAGGTTTTCCTGGTTCAGATACTTATTGAATTTGCTTAGCAGAACGTCCGGCTTGATTATAACATCATCAAGCTTGTCATGGTAATTGGCGCGGCAGCTGTTTATAAAACTTTTCAGAAGAAACGTAACAAATGCGGAAGCCGCCCCGTGACCGGAAACGTCGGTTATGTAAAAAGCCGCGTAATTGTCGTCGATATTGAAATAATCTATAAAATCGCCGCTCATATACATTGACGGCTGCAGGCAATACTGGAATTTATAGTCGCCGATGGAAATATTGTTCGCCGGCAGCAGTTTAAACTGGACAATACGCCCCGCCTCCTCATCTTTCTGCAGTTTTTCCAGGGACGCTTCAAGCGCTTTATTGGCGGCTTCCAGTTCCAGGGTTCGTTTTTCCACCCGTTTTTCAAGTTCCTCGAGCCGGCGGTAATTTTCTTCGAGCTGCTGCTGCTGAGCCCGCACTTTGATATGGGTTTTTACGCGGATCAGGACTTCGTCGAACTGAAACGGTTTGGTAATATAATCGACTCCGCCTGTCTGGAAAGCGTTCAGTTTGTCCTTGATATTCTGCATGGCGCTTAAAAATACTACGGGAATGTCACGGTATTTTTCATCTTTTTTCAGCTCGTTGCAGAATTCAAAACCGTTCATGCCGGGCATATTTATATCCAGAAGGATAATTTCAGGAGTATTTACTTTCAGGGCCTGAACGGCAAGTTCGGCCTTCGGAAACAGGGAGACTTTATAACCTTGTTCGCTCAACAATTTATTGAGCAGGGAAAGGTTTTCAACCGTATCGTCGATGATCATTATCCGGTTTTTTTCTGAAACAACGCTCATGTCTTCCTCTGATTAAAGTATTCTATCACAATATACTGTCAAAAGTTGACATTAGCAATAACAAATCATTATTGCCTGCGCTCCGGTTTCGTTACTGTGGCTGAAGAATTCTGCTTATCGATAAATTCAAGAGACTCATTAAAATATTTTTTCAATTTATTCCGGAAAATGGTTTCATACAAATAAGCCGTTAATTTTTCCCGGTAATCCTGGTAAATCCTATTTTTTAAGCGATACGGATGAAGTACAGCCTGGAAGGATATCAAATTATATGCAAAGGCAGTCAGATAAAGTTTTACATGTTTAAGGACCGGACATTTCGGCCAGGCGGCTTCATTGTCTTCGGAGATAAGACCGGCGAAAAGGCAAGGAACGATTTCCTGATGCTTGCATTTTTCACAGCTTATCGCAGTCCCAGCAAGTTCATCGCTTGAGTTAAGCAGGGCGCTGCAGTTCGAACAACGAAATTCAATTTTCATTTTATTTCACCTCACTTAAAAAATAGAAGAGCAGCGCGGCAGCATTTTTTACGGATTGCAGCGCCGCCGCCTCTTCAACAGGAATAGTCAACAATTTACCGGTATCCAGCAGCAGGCCGTTCCGGTCAGCGCATACCTTGAGACTCAACTGGCCGGGTTGAGCCGCCGGCCGTACCCAGGCTAATTCGCCGCCAGGTAGCTTTACAATGCTTCCCAGAGGGAAACTGCCGATCATGTCAATAAAGGCATTCACGATATCGGGCTCCAGTATATTGTCGGCGGAAAATTCAACGAGCGACTCTAAAGCCTCTTCCGGGGTAAGTTCCGGATTGAGGTCGAGGATGCGGTCGAAAGTATCGCAGGCGGCGATTATGGAACTGAATAAATTGATGTGTGAATTTTCCGCGTATTCCAAATGGTGCTCATACGCGCAGACGACAATAAGTTTCTCAATCTGTTTGTCGGCGTCAATTATCCGGGCGCTGTCCATGGCGTGCCGTTCGTATGCGTCTTCAGCGATTTCATCAGAATGTTCCGGCGCCAGTAACGAACAGTCGTGGAGGAAAGCCGCTCTCCCCAGTTCCTGCAGGCGGACCGTGTCGTCCAGCAGCGAAACGCCGAGATAAACCGACTGGATGCAGACATTGACCGGATGCGTGTACTGAAACGGGGCAATGCCGTGCAGCATGCTCATTGCCGGCAGATCATACCATTTATTTTTCACATGGTGCAGTATCGAGTTGACCAGATAATCTATTTTCCAGAGCTCAAAAGAAGAGCGGCCGCCGGGAACAGTTTGAATTTCTTTGACAATATCAACCGCGACCATGTAAAGTTGTTTGGCGTCAGAAATAATACGTACCTCGAATTCGCCTTCTTCAACCGTCAAATTATCCTGATCTTCAATGTGTTCCTGCAGGGATACGCAGGCAAAGCCCTGCGACTTCAAACGCTCGTTCAACTGGCGGCGTTTTTCTCCTTCCGGGGCGTTGTCGAGAACATCAAGCAGGGCAATGATCGCTTCGGCCGGTGTTCCTTCATGGAAACTGATCCGGCTTATTTCCCTGTACTCGAAAAAGTCACGCAGTTGTTCCGCGGCAAAAGAGTGATCGTGATCGATGATAATATCGTCATAAATAAAATGTTTTTCGCTGAAGTCCAGACTGATTATCTTTCT